>DAOVJS010000148.1 GCA_030673105.1 Spirochaetota bacterium | reverse complement strand
GTCCATCCCGCGTTAAAAAAGCGTATGTTTAACCTTGGTTCTGAAGACGGCCCTTTTGCCGGTGGGGTTGTAAAATACACGACAACTGCGGGCCGGGAGGAAACGAGAAAGGCTTTTCTGAATATTATTGAATCAAGCGGATTTAACACGGAGGGGTTGTATTTACAGGTTACGGACGGCGGCAGCCAGGCAATAGAGCTTGTTATCCTCGGGACCTGCGGGCCTGCCGGTAGTCCGGAAAAGCCGCTGCTGCTGATTGATCCTGCTTATACAAATTACAATGCAATGGCGGGCCGTCTGGACAGAATGACTGTTTCGGTAAGCAGGCATCTGGGGGAGGACGGGCAGTTTACGTTACCTGACATTAAAAAGATTGAGAAGACGGTTGAGAAGTACAGACCCGGCGCTCTCGTGGTAATTCCTTACGATAATCCCACCGGACAGCTTTATAGTCAGGATTCAATGATTCTGCTGGGCCGGCTGTGTGTGCAGTACAACATGTGGATGATAAGCGATGAGGCCTACAGGGAGCTGAATTACACGGGGTTGGAGTGTACCAGTATCTGGGGGTTGACAGACGTGGAGGTCCCGGGTATCGAGGGTAGAAGAATCAGCATAGAGACGGCGTCAAAAGTTTGGAACGCCTGCGGGTTGAGAATCGGTGCCCTTGTTACAGACAATAAAGAATTTCATGAGAAATCAGTGGCAGAAAACACGGCAAATCTCTGTGTAAACGCCATTGGACAGTATATATTCGGTGCCCTGGCCCATGAGAGCCGTTCCAGCCTGAATAACTGGTATAAAAAGCAGAGAGAATATTACAAACCGGTAATGGCAGAATTATACGAAGAGTTAAAAATGAAGCTGCCCGGAATCATTGTCTCACGGCCGGACGCTTCAATCTATTCGGTTATTGATGTCAGAAACATAGCTGGGTCCGGCTTTGACGCGCAGGATTTCGTTATGTACTGTGCGAGAGATGGTAAAGTCGATATTGATGGAGAAAAGACCACCTTGCTCGTGACCCCGATGGCTGGATTTTATAGTGTTTCAGAGGGAGAGGAGAATCCGGGAAAAACCCAGATGAGAATCGCGTATGTTGAAACCCCTGAGAAAATGAAGCTAATTCCCGCGCTGTTTCGGGATCTGTTCATTCGATATGAAAAATCCATGTAATACGTAAAATATTTTTATTGACAAAAAATTTGGATTGTTCTATCCTATTCAAGAAGGTAAAGATATCTTACCAATTTGATTTTGATAAAATCCAAGGGGAACAAATGAGTACTATTGACCTCAAGCCATTAAGAAAACAATTTCCAGCTCTTCAGAAAGTTGATAACGGCAGGGCCCGTATATTTCTGGACGGTGCCGGTGGAACCCAGGTGCCGCAAATGGTTATCGACGCAATGCTCGATTATTTTATCAATACTAACGCTAATTATGGTGGATATTATAAAACGAGTATGGCCACAGATGAGATGCTGATTAATATCAGAAAAGATGTGGCTGATTTCATCAATGCCGCTTCCTGGAAAGAGATAATACTGGGTCCGAACATGACAACGCTTACCTTTAATCTGGCCTGGGCCCTGTCCAGGGATTTGAAGCCCGGTGACGAGGTTGTTATCACCAGACTGGACCACGGCGCAAATATGGACGCGTGGAAAACCCTGAAGGACAGGGGAGCGGTTATTAGATATATTGAGGTCAATACAGATGACTGTTCTCTAGATTATCAGATGGCTTCTCAGGTTATTAACGATAAAACAAAGCTTGTTGCCGTCGGCCTTGCCTCAAATGCTGTAGGGAATATCAATGATGTTATAAGGTTAGCAGCCCTGGCGCATAATGCCGGGGCGCTGGTTTTCGCGGACGCGGTTCATTACGCGCCTCATTTTCCAATTGATGTAATGAAACTTGAGTGTGATTTTCTCGTTTATTCCGCATATAAATGCTTCGGCCCTCATGTCGGTTTTTTATGGGGCAAGAAAGAACACCTGACCAGGATTAATCCGTATAGACCGTGGCCTGTGGACGATAAAGTTCCTCAAAAGTATAACCTGGGGACACCAAACATGGAAGGATTTGCCGGCGCGCGGGCGGCTGTTGACTATATTGCCGGGATAGGTGTGGATTACGGACAAAAGTTTAAAAATACGCTCCCAGCTTTTAAAGGAAAGAGACTTGACCTCAAGACAGGAATGGCGGCGGTTGCTGAATATGAGCTCGGGTTATCAAAGCTGTTATTTAAAGGCCTGAAAGACATTAAGGGAGTAAATGTATACGGTATAACCGATATTGAGAGGTTTGATGAAAGGTGCCCCACATTTTCATTCACAATGGACGGTCTGACCTCTGCTGATATTTGCAGGAAAATGAGTGGTGAAGATATATATGTATGGAACGGAGAGGATGGACTGGGGGCACTGGAGCTTGTGGAATATCTGGATGTAGTAAAAATCGGCGGTCTTTTAAGGGTCAGTATTGAACATTACAACACGGAAGCTGAAATCAACCGTTTTCTCGAGGTCTTGGATTCACTTTCCGGGAAATAAATAATCGTTATCTTACTTTATAAAATATTTATTTTTAACCCGGGATATTATTTAACAGGGGGAGAAAAATCGATTTTGATATAAAACCAATCGAAACAAAAAAAAGGTATGTATTAGTAATTGATCAGATACTTGACCTCATAAGGGATGGTGCCTTCAAGACTGGCGACAAGCTGCCTCCGGAGCGAATAATGGCAACAAAACTAAAAGTAAGCAGGCCGTCAGTCAGGGAAGCGTACTGCGTGCTGGAAATAGTTGGGATACTGGAGAGTAAAGTTGGCTCGGGTACTTTTGTAAAGGCCGATAATATTGATCAAATCTCAATAAGCAAGATTAAATATATATCCACTGAGGAAGAAAGCCCTTTTGAGATTATCGAAGTGAGGAAGATAGTTGAGCCCGAAATAGTGATACTGGCGGTAAAAAATTCGAATCAGGAAGATGTTAATGAAATCGGCGAGATACTAAAAAAAATGAAGTCTGAAATGAAAGACGGTAAAAGCTACAGTGTGGACACAGACGCGCTCTTTCATCTGAGAATCGCGCAGGCTGCGGGCAATGCCGTTCTGTTTAATATAATGAAATACATAATGGACTTACTGCGGGAGAGACTCTGGGACAGTATAATCGATGGTCCGTTGACAAAGCCGGGAGATTCTGAAAAGGATATTCGATTTCATGAAGATATTTATAACTGCATAAAAAACAAGAACACGAAAAGTGTTCGTGCTATTATGATTAAACGGTTCAATGCGATTCAGAAAGCGATCGAATAAAAAAAAGATCTATTAGGGGTGATTCAGGTGATTTATATGAAAACACAATACCTTCGATTGCTGATCAGCGGCAAGGACGACTCCCATGCAGATTGATAATGAAACAAAAATCAGGATGCTTAAAGAGATGCTCAAAATACGCTCCTTTGAAGAAAAGATCCAGGAATTGTACCACGCGGGATACATACCGGGGTCGATGCATCTATCCACAGGGCAGGAAGCAGTGCCTGTCGGTGTTTGTCTGAATTTGCTAAAAAGTGACTACCTGTTGAGCAGTCACCGCGGTCACGGTCATGTTCTTGCAAAGGGCGGTGAGTATAAATATATGATGGCGGAGCTTTACGGAAAGAAAACAGGGTACTGCGGGGGTAAAGGCGGCTCAATGCATTTTGCTAATGTTAAAATCGGTGTGCTCGGAACAAATGGTATCGTAGGCGGGGGCATTTGTATCGCGGCGGGAGTGGGGTTTTCAATAAAGTACCAGAAGTCGGAGAAAGTTACTGTATGTTTTTTTGGTGACGGAGCCGCGAATACCGGCGCGTTTCATGAAGGATTGAATTTCGCCGCGGTCCTGAAAGCTCCTGTTGTTTTTATCATTGAAAATAACCAGTACGCGATTTCAGTTCCCAGGAAATTATCAGATTGCGTTGAAGATCTCTCCATCAGGGCTGCAGGTTACAATATGCCAGGTGTTACTGTTGACGGAAACGACGTGATGGCAGTCTATGAAACCGCAAAAACGGCTGTGGAGAGGGCAAGGTCCGGAGGCGGGCCTGCATTGATCGAGTGCAGGACCTATAGATGGCACGGCCATCACGCGGGTGAACCTAAAGACGGGCTCGTATACAGATCGCAGGAGGAGATAGATTCGTGGAAGGAAAAATGTCCCATAAAGCGGCTTAGAGAGGCTCTGATAGCCGGGAATATTATAACTGAAAAAGAGGTCGATACATTGGAAAAGGAGTTTCAACAGGAGCTGGAAAGAGCAATTGATTTTGCCGAGAAGAGCCCGTATCCGGATGCTGAGGCACTTTATGAAAATGTTTATATTGATGAGGGGTAGAAAATGCGGCAGATAACATTCAGAGAGGCTCTCAATGAATCATTACGATACAATATGAGAAACGATGACAGAGTATTCTGCTGGGGTGAAGACATAGGAGTACTGGGCGGGGCATTTGGAGTCACTGCTGGTCTCATTAACGAGTTTGGACCCGGGCGTGTAATAGATACGCCTCTTTCGGAGATTGCCATTGTCGGGGCCGGGATAGGGGCCGCTCTGGGCGGCTTACGGCCTGTTGTTGAGATCATGTATATTGATTTTACTCCCGGCTGTATGGATATGATTATAAACCAGATGGCAAAGATACACTACATGTTCGGGGGACAGAGTAAAGTTCCGATGGTCCTGCGAATTGTTACAGGGGCAATGGGAGAGAACGCGGCGCAGCATTCTCAGAGTTTTTATTCATTTTTTGTTCACACTCCGGGTTTGATTGTTGTAACTCCCACAACCCCCTATGATGCCAAGGGGCTGCTAAATACATCAATAGCCAGTGAGAATCCTGTTATTTTCGTTGAAAATAAGCGAACTGTAAATATTAAAGGTGAAGTGCCGGAAGAGAACTATACAATTCCTTTTGGTAATGCGGATGTTAAAAGACAGGGAGAGGATCTTACAATAGTCGCGACTCAGGCCCTGGTATATGACGCGCTTAAAGTAGCTGAAGAGATGGAAAAGGAAGGGGTAAGCATAGAAGTTGTCGATCCAAGGACCTTAAAGCCTTTAGATAAGGAGACAATTTTTAATTCAGTGAGAAAAACAGGAAGACTTATTGTCGCGGATGAAGGGTGTATACACTGCGGTATCGCGAGTGAAATATCAGCACTGGTGGCACAGGAAATAATAGAATATCTGGACGCGCCTGTAATCAGAGTGGGCAGCCCGGATACCCCGTGCCCTTTCAGCCCTCCTCTTGAGAAGGCTTACATCCCCGGGAAGCAGGAATTGAGAGAGGCAATAGCAAAAATAATGTAGTGGTCAGGGGGGGTTGTGCATGGATTTACTGCTGAAGGATAAAGTCGTAATAGTGACCGGCAGTACAGGTATATGTAAGGAAACAGCGTTGAACCTTGCAAAGGAAGGCGCGAACCTGGCTATAACCTATTTAACTGAAAAAGACGGGAAAGCGGCAGAGGATTCAATTTTAAAAATAAAGGATATGGGACGGAGGGCGATCAGCACATCTGCGGATGTATTGAATTTAAAAGACATTGAAAGAATGGTTGGAGAGGTTTTAAAGGAATATGGGAGAATAGATGTGCTTGTCAACTGCGCGGGCGTATGTACTTCAGTGCTGGCCGAGAACGTTACTGAAGAACAGTGGGACCTCGATACAGGAGTTGATTTAAAAGGATTGTTTTTTTGCTGTAAGGAAGTTTTTAACAGAGCTATGAAAAAGCAGAAAAGCGGGAGCATAGTCAACATAGCATCGGTTGTCGGCGTGAATCCCGTTAAAACCAATCCGGTGTACAGTGTCGCGAAGGCCGGAGTTATACAGATTACCCGTTACCTGGCCATAGAATGGGGGCCATTTAATGTGAGGGTAAATGCGGTTTCGCCGGGCTGGATAGCGACTGAAATGTTGATTGAGTTTCAGAAAAGCGGAAAAAGCGCTGATCCTAACTCAGTTACAAGGAGTGTTCCCCTCGGGAGGTTCGGCAAGCCTTCGGAAATAGCGGACCTGGTCGCATTTCTCGCGTCGGAAAAGAGCAGTTTTACAACAGGGTCAAACTTTGTATCAGACGGCGGCCTCATAGCCGGTATAAGACT
>DAOVJS010000017.1 GCA_030673105.1 Spirochaetota bacterium | reverse complement strand
ATACTAAAAAATTGAAGGATAGAAAGACATTATTCCAGGAAACTTGCCAATCTAAGTATTGACAATGAACCTCAGTTACATTAATTTGAACACTCTGAAGGAGGCGGGTATGGTATCTGGTATTTTACGTCTGGGTGTGCTGGGGACGGCAGACATTGCTGTAAACAGGGTCATTCAGTGCCTGGAAAAATCAAAAAAGGTAAATGTTCACGCGATCTCTTCCCGGGAGATAGGTCAGGCGAAGAAATGGGCAGACAGGCTGGGTATTGATAATTACTACGGCTCCTATGATGAATTGCTGAACAGCAAAGGGATAGACGCGGTATACATCCCGCTTCCGAACAATTTGCATTGTGAATGGACTATTAAGGCATTCTCAAAGGGAAAGCATGTAATGTGCGAAAAGCCTCTCGCGTTAACGAGCGAAGAGGTGAGACAGATGATAAAGGTATCACGTGAGAAGAAACTTGTTCTCATGGAAGGCTTTATGTATAGATTCCATCCCAGGAATCAGGCTGTATTTGAGATGTCAAAGAATGGTGCTGTCGGTGAAATCAGGGCGATTGAATCAGCGTTCAGTTATGTTCTTGATAATCCATCAAATTACCTCATGAGCAGGGAGCTTGGCGGCGGTGCTCTCTATGACGTCGGTTGCTATTGTGTGAATGTCTCACGTCTTGTTACAGGGAGTGAACCGGTTGAGGTTTACGGTACATATAATCTCACAGATACAAAGGTTGATCTGACCTTTTCAGCCCAGATGAGATTTCCAAAAGGCATCATTTCCTATTTTCATGTGAGCATGAATGAAGAGCCGAGATTTTATTACAGGGTAACAGGAGACAGGGGGCTAATAGAGGTTCCCCGGGCGTTTGTGTCTTTTGGGAAACAGACTCATATAATTTTGCAGAAAAATGAAAAACAGGAAAAAATCTTTTTTAAGGCGGCTGATGAGTACAGAATGGAGTTTGAGCATTTTGCTGATTCTGTTCTTGATAATAGGCCTCTCCGGTATAGTATTGAAGATTCATTAAAAAACGTATACGTACTTGAAGCTTTGATGAAATCAGCTCAGAAGGGAAGGCCTGTGAGGGTGTAACCTGTTTTATACGCGCATTTTTATAATTCGAAGTGTACCTGATATTTCTTTGATGATAAATAGTACATAGCAGGTTTTAAAATTATGCCACATCCAGCGGGAGTTTAAAATCATCCCTTAAACTTTTGAAAGCAGAGAGTGTTTTTTCTATCTGCTCATCAGTGTGTGATGCTGTGGGTATCATACGGAGAAGTATTACTCCCTTTGGTACAACAGGGTACATAACGCCGGAAACAAAGATCCCCCTCTTTTCCCGTAAATATTTTACGACCTCTTTGGCGATTTCAGGTTCAGCCGGTACATAAACAGGTGTTATTGGGGACGCAGTGTCACCCAGGGTGAAACCCAATTCTTTTAAACCGCTTTGCAGCTTGTTTGCCACTTCCCAGAGTCTTTTTCTGAGCCCGGAATTATTCTGAATTATGTCCAATGTCGCATTCACTACTTCCACATAGATCATCGGAAGGCTCTTGGCAAAAATTTGTGTCCGGGCGTTGTATCGAATATAGCGGATAACGTCATCATGGCCGGCTGTAAAACCGCCGATTGCTGCGAAGGATTTTGCAAAGGTGCTGAAATAGAGATCAATCCTGTCCATTACACCGAAATGTTCGGGCGTTCCTTTTCCGGTCTGACCCATTACACCGCACCCATGGGCGTCATCAACGAACAGGCGGGCACCATACTTATCTTTTAAATCACAGATAACGGGCAGGTTTGCCAGATCTCCCCTCATCCCGAATACTCCTTCTGTAACGATAAGTATACCGCCTCTACTCAATTTGTTTGCGGTTTTTAGCTGTTTTTCAAGGTCATTCATATCATTATGCTTGTAAAAGCGATATTTTCCTCCAGCAAGGAAGGTCCCGTCTATCATGCACGCGTGGGATAGTTTATCGATTATTATTGTATCACTCCTGTGGACTATTGCCGAAAGGGTTCCCAGAACACCAAGGTAACCATAATTGAACAGAATCGCGGATTCTTTATTTTCAAAATCGGCCAGCTTTTTCTCCAGGGCCTCATGGGACAATGTGTTGCCTGTCAACATGCGGGAGCCCATGGGCGCGGATGCGCCAAATTCAGCCGCAGCGTCAACGGCTATTTTTTTAATCTCCTCATTTCCTGCCAGTCCGAGGTAATTATTAATGGACCAGATTACTGTATTGATTCCGTTAAACTCCATTTCCGTCCCGGGATATAGAGAAAGAATGGGCCTGGTGAAATATTTATCTTTAGCCATTCGGAACATTCCCAGGTAGCCGCCTTCCTTGAAGCACTTTTCAAAAACATCCATAATTCTCCCCTTGATCGATAAACTAGCTCATAAAGTAATTAATGGTTAATCATGTTGTCAAGAAAAATAGGCTAGTAAATTATCAATCAGGTTGAGAAGTTATTTCCTGCCAGTGGTTTTCATTTCTTTACTCTTGACAAATCAGTAATTGAAGTTATTCTTACATATTATGAAAATAGCAGTCGTCGGGTGCGGAGGAAACGGAGGTGTAGTAGCGGGTGTACTGGCTGCGAAAAAGGCGGATGTTGTCTGTATAGATCTAAATGAAGAAGTTGTCAGGCAGATAAATGACCGGGGGATTCATCTTCAGGGAAAGAAGGGATGTTTTACTGCCAGGGCCAGGGCGTTTACTCATTTTTCCCGGAAGTGGGGAAAATTTGATATTATTGTTCTCGGTGTGAAGAGTATGGCCCTTAAGCATGTATTTATGGAGGCCAGGGACTATGTCTCTGAAAACGGCTTTATTTTGACCCTGCAGAACGGGATAGTAATTCTTGAGATTGTTGAGGAATTTCCGGATGTAAAGGTTGTTGCCGGGGCTGTGGGTTATAACTCAATAATGGCCGATCATGGGAAATACTTGGTTACTTCAAACGGCGGAATCACAGCCGGCAGCCTTGCTTCCGGTACCATGGAGGATGTTTTACTTTTAAAGAGCGTACTTGAACCCGGAATAAAGATTAAAACGACCCGGAATATAGTAGGTGTGCTATGGTCCAAGCTTATTATAGTCTGCGGCGTGACAGGCCTTGGTGGTGTATCGGGCCTTCTTGCAGGGGAGCTTTTACGCTATAAAGTCGCAAGGAAACTTTTTTATCAAATTGTCACAGAAGGAGCATGTGTAGCTAAAAGGCTAGGCGTGAATCTGGAAAAGGTTGGCGGAGCGATCAATCCGGAAAAATTCGGTACTCACAAAGAAGGCTATCCCCTTTTCCTTCGTTACCTGCTTCTCAAAATAATAGGGATTAAGTATAAGAACCTCAGGGGTAATATCCACCAGGATCTTGAGCGGGGCGTGAATACAGAAGTCGATTTCATAAATGGGGAGGTCGTAAAGATTGGCGACAGGCTGGGTATTGACACTCCTGTCAACACGGCTATCGTAAAGATGGTAAAGGAGATCGAAGGAAAAAAGAGGCAAATGAGCGTCCGGAATCTTCATACCATATGGGATCAGATCTTTCCAATATTAGTTTCTGGTTTTCTATCAGTCCTTTATTGACGAAAACCTTGGTGCTGCCGATAAAAATATTACGGGAATGAGTAAATTTATTTTCATCACACAGTTTAGCAGCTATATTATTACGTTCTTCAGTTTGAAAGTGATCTCCACACGCCGGTTTTTCTGCCTGCCTTCCCTTGTACTATTATTGGCAGCGGGTCTGTCTTCACCGTATGAGTATAAAGTAAAGTATTCAGACCCAACATCGAGTTCCGACATAAGCAGCCCTTTTACCTTTTCTGCCCTGTTTCTGGAGAGCTCGTAATTATAGTTTTTTCTGCCGGTACTGTCGGCATACCCTTTAATAATAATCTCAATAAATTCAGCGTCGGGATTTTCATTCATAAATTGAGTGAGCTGACCTCTCTGAGCGTAATAGGCCTGCCTGATATTGTAACTGTCCCAGTCGAATTCGAGAGTTATGGTGATGGAAACAACTTCCTCACTGTATTTACGGCATCCGGATGCATCGACTATGACCCCTGCTGGTGTTTCCGGGCATCTGTCCTTATCATCGGGTACGCCATCTCTATCGCTGTCCATACTAACTTTTTCTGCCTGAGGTTCCGGCATTTTATCTTCCTCTTCAACTGCAATTGCCGGTTCCTCTTCCGCTACTGGTTGTTTCTTTTTTTCTTCTTCAACTACAATCCCTTTTTGTGTAGCACATCCTGAAAGTACCAGCCCAATAAAAAAGATTATAAATAAGATCGCAAAACAAACTTTTAATGTTTTCATCGTATCATCCTCCGTACCTTAATAGCCACCATATCAAGGTTTTTCTCTTTAGTCAAGTATAAATTTATACTGAGATTCACGGGCCGCCGGCTCGTGCTTTCCTGGCACAACGGTAATATTGAAATGGCCGGTGTATTCAATAGGATTGACTTTCTAAATTTAAATGTTTAATGTTATAAGAGCAGTACCTTATACTCTGAAGGGCTCGAAACTTATGAAAATATAGGCAAATAAACTTGTCAATCATGATGTAAATTTATTTCTGGCCGAAATAAAACTATGAAAACTTCATTAACTGTCAGGGTAAGAGCTTTTGCCTCATTTTTAATTTTTATGATAATTATTGTGTTGTGCGCCGGGGCGGCCCGGGCTGACGATAAAAAGGCGCATTTTATCCCCATTCACGGTGAGATTGATCGGGCGCTGACTGTGTTTTTACGACGCAGCATAGAAAAAGCTGTGGATCAGAATGCGAGCTACATAATTTTTGATGTTGATACATTCGGCGGGCGTGTGGACTCCGCGCTTCAGATTGCGACTCTTATCGGTTCTGCTGATACAGCTGAAACTATCGCCTATGTGACAACAAGTCCTGAAAGCACAGGTGTGAGCTGGTCCGCCGGGGCGCTTATTTCGTTTTCCTGCTCTGTTATATATATGGCTCCCGGAACATCCATGGGCGCTGCAGCTCCTGTGATCATGGGTCAGGAAGGCCCCCAGGCCGCTTCTGAAAAGGTAGTCAGTGCTGTAAGGGGTCAGATGGCCGCTCTTGCTGAAAAAAATGGATACCCGAAAGACATAGCTAAAGCAATGGTTGATCAGGATATTGAGCTGAGGGAGGTTTACATAGACGGGGAGCTGAGAGCGGCAGCCGCGGAAGAGATTAGTTATATTGAACGGGAGGCAAAAAAGAATGGTCAAACTGTCGAGTTGGGAAAGATAATCTCTCCGGCGGGAAAACTTCTGACTCTCACAGCAATGGAGATGGAAAGATACGGTGTTTCTTCAGGAACAATGCCCGGTCTCGAGGATTTGCTGAAGGAGCTGAATATTTCAGAAACCGGTATTATAATGTTAGAAGAATCTCCCACTGACAGAGCTGTCGGGCTGATAACCAGCTCGGCTTTTACAGGCATCCTTATCATGATTGGACTTCTGGCACTTTTTGTGGAGATAACAAGCCCGGGCTTTGGTGTTTCCGGAACAATAGCGATCGTCTGTTTTGCTGTGGTTTTTTCAAGCTATGCTCTTCTCGGTACAGTGGGATCCATAGAGCTTATTCTATTTGTAATCGGACTTGTGCTGCTGATCCTTGAAATATTTGTTATTCCGGGGTTCGGAGTTGCCGGTATTTCCGGTATTGTGCTTATTGTTGCCTCCCTTGTGCTCTCCATGCAGGGCTTTGTAATCCCGAGTTTTGAATGGCAGAAGGACATTTTCAGGCGTAACCTCCTGGTGGTTGGTGTGAGCGTTGTTTCTTCCTTTGGTGCGTTTGGTATACTGGCCTATACTCTGCCGCAGCTGCGTCTCTTCAGCCATCTTACCCTTAATACATCCCAGGCGGCTGATATGGGATATACAGTTCAAACTCAGGAGGAGGGCTTAAAACTCCACGGCAAACAGGGAATTGCTATTACAACACTTCGCCCTTCCGGGAAAGCGGAGTTTGATGATGATGTGATGTATGTTGAGACTGAAGGTGAGTTTGTGGAGTCAGGACAGGCAGTTGAAATAATAGAAGTCAGTGGAAACAGAATAGTGGTGAGGAGATGCTGAAATGGATTTGTGGATCCCCCTTTTACTCTTTGTGATAGGATTCATTGCGCTTTTTTTAGAGCTCTTTATTCCGGCTGTGGGTATAATCGGGGCGGTAGGTATTATATGCATGATCATCGGGACAGTTCTCGCGTACAATCATCTGGGAAGAATTATAGGTTCAATATTCCTGACAGGCACGCTTATAGGAACTCCCGCCATGGTCGTTATTGGCCTTAAGGTATTTCCAAAAACATTCGTTGGAAAGAGGCTTATACTCGGAGATTCACAGGAGCGTGATACGGGGTTTACTTCATATAACGGTGAGAAGTATGAAGGGTTAACGGATAAGGAAGGCATCGCTTTGACCACATTAAGGCCTTCAGGAATGGTCAGGATTGATAACAAAAAATTCAGCGTGGTGACCGGCGGTGAAATGATTTCGAAAGATGAAAAAGTAAGGGTTATTAAAGTTGAAGGCAGCCGTATTATCGTGAGGAAGATAAATCCTTATAAAGGGAGTACATCGTAAAGAAAATATGCGTTTAAAAATCATAGCGCGGTCTTTGGCCGGGGCCAAAGGCAGAATCTTTTTTGCCTAACATGCTTTACCTATCAGGCAAAAGTTGCAGAGTAATAAAAAAAACAAAGGGAGAAAGAAAATGTTTGCAATACTCTATATTTTCATAGGCATCGTGGCGCTGGTCTTTGTTATTCTTTTCATCAAATTCTTCGGTTTGTGGTTCAGGGCGCTCCTTTCAGGCGCGCCGGTAGGTATCGCGAAACTGATCGGTATGTGGATCAGAAAAGTCAGTCCCTCGGTTATTGTGGACAGCCGCATAATGCTTAAAAAGGCCGGGATCCCGATTGATACGGACCTCCTTGAGACACATTACCTTGCCAGGGGGAATGTTTTCCGGGTCAGTATGGCTCTTGTGGCAGCGAATAAAGCCAATATTCCACTATCCTTTCAGAGGGCAACGGCCATCGACCTTGCAGGAAGGGATGTTCTTGACGCTGTGAAAACCAGTGTCAACCCGAAGGTCATTGACTGTCCGGATCCAAAAAAGGGGAGGATGACAATCGATGCTGTTGCAAAAGACGGGATTCAGGTAAAAGCGAAAGCCAGGGTGACAGTCCGGGCAAACATTGAACGTCTGGTCGGAGGAGCCACAGAAGAAACCATTATTGCCAGGGTTGGTGAAGGAATCGTCACGACCATAGGATCGTCCGTAAGCTATAAGGCTGTTCTTGAAAACCCTGATGAAATTTCCAGGAATGTTCTTGAAAAGGGTCTTGACGCGGGTACCGCGTTTGAGATTCTCTCGATAGATATCGCGGATGTAGATGTCGGTGATAACATAGGGGCAAAACTCCAGGCCGACCAGGCTGAAGCGGACAAGAGGAGATTTCAGGCTGAAGCGGAAAAGAGAAGGGCCGCTGCCCAGGCCAGGGAACAGGAGATGGTTGCGCTGGTCCAGGAAAACCGCGCTAAAGTGGTGCTGGCCGAAGCCGAAATTCCAAAGGCCATTGCTGACGCCTTCAGGAAGGGAAACTTGGGAATTATGGATTACTATCGTCTGAAGAATATTCAGGCTGATACAGATATGCGGAGCAGTATAAGCGGAGATTCAAAACCAAAAAAAGAATAAAATACCGGTGATATAATCATACCTGATACTGTAAAGCAGCAATAGCGGCCAGTGGAGCATTAATCTGGCAGCTGATAGTACGCAGGTTTTAAATATCGGAAAGTATTTTTCAGAGGGTTTAAGTATTATGCGTTTTGGTGAATTAATTTTTGTATTCATATTCGGGTTTATGGGACTTATCGCTATGATCGCAAGGGTCATTGTGTCAAAGAGAAAGGAAAAAGGTGAGGGCGCGGCTCCGCAGGAGAGGACAGTTTCAGATAATGCAGATTTGAAGGATGATAAAGAATTGGCAGAGATGCCCTTTCCGGGAACGGTCCTACCAACTATGCGGACAGATGAGGGGAGCCCTTTGCCCGATAGTACTGTCCGGCAGAACTCTAATGGCATATCACAGGAGGGGAGGGTATATGTTCAGAACTCTAATGGCATATTACAGGGGGGGCTGGTATATGTTAAGAACTCTCAGGGCATATCACAGGCGGAGAGGGTATATGTTTCCGCCTGGGAGAAAATAAATCAACTTTCCCCTATGAAAAGGGCTATTATTCTATCAGAAATACTCGGTAAGCCAAAAGGGTTTGAATAGTCCTGAAGGAGTAGGCTACGAAGAGAAGATGTCCGGGGAATTAAATCGAACCTGCAGGATGCTCATAGGAGTCGAGACTTCACTGCCTTCTCACCTTCCTTTTTTTATTTAGCTCAATATAACTTGGTGTTGTCTTCCATTACCCGGTAACGCTGGCTCATGCTGGTGTGCCAGCTCCTATCGTCCCCATCTACATTTCAAACCTTTTTAGGGCAGAATTGAATCTTACCCGTACAATATTAACATTCATCGTGGCGGCCTAAAAGGTTAGAATTGTTTACTATGAGATAAGGGTTTTTACAATAATTGGAGAGAAATTTATATTGCTGATAAAAGTAAAACGTAGTATAAAAGTACTTGATGTAAATAGGAAAAAAAGAGAGATAAAAAATGAATATTATTGTTATTATGTCAGATTCATTCAGATATGACAATCTTAAGTGTTATAATGAAAAAAGTTCGGTTAGGACTCCAAATCTTGACAAATTCTCATCAGAATCGTACGTATTTAATAGGGCGTACTGTTCATCGTTTCCTACGGTACCCAACCGGTTTGATATGTTTACGGGAACACACTGTTTTGTAAAACAGGATTGGAGTCCTCTCCCATTTAATGAAATTGTTATATCGCAGATTCTTACCGAAGGCGGTTTTAACTCTGCCCTGATAGCTGATACACCTCATATAATTCAGCATGGTTTTAATTATGAACGTGGTTTTTCAAATTATATCTGGAACCGTGGTCAGGAAAATGACATGCTCATGAGTTTTCCAGAAACAGTAGAATTCCCATGTGATATAAGGAAGCTGCGTTCTCCCGCTGTTAATCTAGTTCCTCATCTTCGCAATGCTGCTTTTCGTAAATATGAAGAAGATTATTTTGCACCTCGCACGATGATTGAAGCATGCAGGTGGCTTGAAAAAAACCATGATAGAGGTGATTTTTTCCTATGGATCGATACTTTTGATCCCCATGAGCCATGGGACCCGCCTGAGTATTACGTTGATATGTACGACCCCGGCTATACCGGAGACAGGATCATTTATCCAAAGTATTATCCTGTGGATTACTTTACAGAAGGGGAATTGAACCACTGCCGCGCAATGTATTATGGTGAAGTGACAATGGTTGATAGATGGATAGGAAGAGTGCTGGAACAGGTCGATTATCTCGGGCTAAGTGATAATACGGTTGTTATCTTTACATCAGACCACGGATTTTTGTTCGGAGAACACGGTTTTGTTGGAAAATCTTTTATATCGGATACATACTTTGAAACAATAAGGCTGTACGAAGAGATTATACATATTCCATTAATTATAAGGATGCCGGGTCAGAAAGAGCAGAAACATATATCAGGCTTGGTTTTATCGACCGACCTGATGCCGTCCATTTTAGAGATGTTGGATTTAATCGATACTGCATTGGAAGGAGGGGAAACACTCATTCAGACCTTACAGTGTGGTTTTACAAAGCCTGAACACTGGTCTGTCGATATCAATGCTCTTCATGGTATTTCATTTGTCCCGCTGCTGAACAAGAAAAAGGATAAGATTCATGATATGGTGGTAAGCTCGTTTCCATTAACCCATGGGACTCCCCGCCTGGATAAAGGGACAATTACAACTGAAGAGTGGTCTCTCCATGTTGTGGGAATACCAAAGAATCCCGCAAGGGAACAGAGTCCTCCTGGAGATCTAACATACAGGAAAAATCCTGGAGATTACCAGCCAGGTGAAACAAAAGCAGCTCTTTTTCACCTTCCTTCAGATCCAAACCAGAAAAATAATGTTGTTCTAGATAACCAGAGCTGGATAAAAACGCTACATGCTCAATATATCGAATCTTTGGTCAAGTGGGGTCTTGCAAAAGATAGATTAGACCTGAATAAAAGTCTGAATCTATAGAAACTTATAGGTTATTAGCAGGTATCCATGATTACGTTGGTGAAAAAAATTCTTACGGATGGAAGTGAATGCAGTAAATGTAAAGAAGTAACAAATTTTTTAAAGGATAGAGGATATCTTAATAAAATTGATAAGATTATTTTTGCTGATCCAAATGAGCCTAATGGTGAAGGGATGAAACTTGTCAAGTTATTGAATATGAAGAGGGCTCCTTTTTTTGTAGTGGAGGAACAGGGCAGAACTGCTGTTTACTCATCTGTTATGGAATTGATCAAGAAGGAATTTAAATAATGAGTTAGCATAAAATATACAGGTGTATACGTGCGAAAAATCCATTGGTCCGGTATTATTGCTGGATTTTTTATTCTTGTTGCGATTGTTGTTTTTCTTAGATCAATCGATCATGAAACAACTTTGGAATTTCAAATACGTGACAGGGTCAGTAAAGCCTGGGTATGGGATTTTACAGCACGGCTTCAAAGCAGAACGATCTGTGGTTTTTATCAGTCCGACTCCGGTATTTTACCCTATAAATTCACCAGCCTCAAACCTGGAGATTGGGAACTTATTATTTCCGCTCCTTCATATGAGACAAAAACGGTCCCGCTGAAATTAAAAAAAGGAAAAAATATTTTAATAGAACCGGTAGAAATGGACGGATACGAAATTCCTGACCTGAACAGATTTTATACCTTTGTTGAACCTCAGGGAAAAGATATCATCGTTGAATTGAGGCCAACAGGGACAGATGGAAAGGCAATTGTTAATCATCCATGTATTGATCTTTGGATCGGGTGCAGAGTTTCTGTTCAAATGAAAGATGGAGTGTTTGTACGGGAACCGACTGAAGAGGGTTCGTTTTATGGTAAAGAGTTGTTTAAAGGAAATATTCAGTGGGAATGGGATCCTTCTCCCGGCACCGTCTTTCGCTATCACGCCACGATTCCGGGCAGTAAGATAGCCGAGCACCAGGCCCCGTACAGGGTGATTGATTACTTTATCATTGTAATGGATACAAGAAAGATAACAAAAAAGGAATTAGAAGAGTTGATAGAAAGAAATCTGGATATTTCAGAACCCGATAAATTAAAGATGTTTCTTGATAGTCATGACAATGAGCTTGACTATTTCATCCATCGCAATTGGAATGTACCAAAATATTAGCATTTTTTACAGGAGGAGATTTTTTGATACAGACCAGGAATCTTACAAAGAAGTTTGGGAACTTTACGGCTGTTGACAGCCTCGAGTTAAATATAAGGTCTGGCGAAATATACGGATTTCTAGGACCGAATGGAGCAGGCAAAACAACCACAATACTAATGCTTCTTGGAATTTTGCGGCCGACCTCTGGTGACATTTATCTTTTTGGTGAAAAATTTTCTTCCCGGCGACTTGACCTTAAACAAAAACTCGGTGTAGTCCCGGAAAAACATCCGGCAGGAATGTGGAAATGGATGACAGCGGGTGAATACCTGGTTCTTTTTGCTGATCTTTACGGGATTAAAAAATCGGATATAAGAATAAAGCACCTTCTTCAGAAAGTTGATCTTCTTGAAGTAAAAAATAAGCGGATGAAAGACTTCTCAAGGGGAATGCTTCAAAAATTAAGTATAGTAAGGGCACTTCTCCCGGATCCTGACATACTCTTTTTAGATGAACCTATAGCTGGTCTTGATCCTATCGGGATTAAGCAGGTGAGGGATTTTATCCTTTCAGAGAACAGGGAGGGGAGAACAGTTTTTATATCTTCTCACCTTCTTTCGGAGATGGAGAAAATTTGCCACAGGGTTGCGATTATTTCGGATGGAACCCTGCGTGCGGAGGAAACCATGGATACGCTGTTATCAAAATTCTCCAGGGAGAAGGAAGTACAGGTTGATCTGGAAGAAATACCGGATAATTTATGCAGTAAATTAAAAGAACTTGATTTTATTATTGACGCGTCAAGGCAGGCAAATACTCTTGTGCTGAAAATTCCTCCTGACAGGGACTACAGAAAGGACATATCCCGATTCCTGATACAGAGGGAGCTTATTCCTTTAAGACTCTATGAAAAATCTATTTCTCTGGAGGAGGTCTTTACCATGATTACGGGCCAGGATACTGAAAAGCCTATTGATTCCCCCGAAAATAATATAGAAACGTCCATTGATTCCGGAGAAAAAAATGAATTATAAGCTGAATGCAATAAAGACTATTTCGAAGAGAAGAATTTTTGAAACTGTCATCAGCCCTGGTTTTTATGTTGCAACAGCAGCAGGACTTTTTTTAGGTTACTATCTTCTTTCAGGATTTCTTGATTCAGTTGATTCAGGGGGTCTTAATTTTAGTCTGCACCCGGTTTATAATCAAATTGTAGAAATCCTATCAGGTGCATTTGGAATAACTTTTGTAGAAAAGCTTTTTTCGGAAGGACCGTTTGTATTTGTACTCTTTGTGTCCTTTATCCCTGTATTTTTATACCATGCCATTAATACAGTATTTAAGTTTGGATTTGAAAAGAATGTGGGTGCGCTTGAGCTTCTTATGTATGGACCTTCCGATGGTACATGTTTTTTTCTATCATTTTTTATTAAAGACGTTCTGTTTACTGTAATATACATTTTTACTCTTGCTCTTTTCTTCTATCTATCATCAGTAATAAATAATCTTGTCCTCGGGCCGATGTTTTATTTTTCTCTACTTATTATATTTTTTCTTGCAGTTTCAGGCTATTCATACGGTATTCTTGCATCAGTTTTGAGTGGGAATGCAGCCACTTCAGTGGCGCTTTTTTCAGGAATCGTCGTTTTCTTTGTGATATTGCAAATTGGTTCCTTTGCAATTACGGGGGATTATGTAAAGAACTTAACCAATGTTATTATGTGGTTTATAAAATGGATTTCTCCGTTTTTCTACATGGATATCGGGTTAAGCGCAGCCCTATACGGTAACTTTTTCCTTTTTCTTTTGAGTATCCTTTCGATTCTCATTATTTCCGCAGTACTGCTCCTCATAAGCCATTTTGTTTTAAAAGTTAAGGGAGTCAGGCCATGAAAAAATTTATGCTTATTTTTTCTATTTCCTTTTTATTGCTATTACTGGAAAAAGAATTGAAGGCAGATGTACCTGAAAAAATTGAACAGCTTGTATACACAATAATTGCTTTTAACGGCAAGGATTACACTCATACATTCTGCAGGGAAAATGAAGAAACTTTCTACCTTATTGCAGATAAGGGCAACTTTATTACAGTAAGAAAAACTTTTGTTTATTACTGGCCTATTACAAAACAGTGGAATGCAGATTATGACCTTCTCAATGAGATGATTGACGGTCACATTGAATTAAGAGAAAAAAAGAGCAATGAAATTAAAAAGATTGATACGTCGGTATATACGTATTTTAATATTCGTGGAGAATATGAAAGCAGCTGGAAAATCCGTACAGGTGCAGATGCATACCGGGAAATCGAAAATTGGAAAAAAAAGTACAATGATTATATTCGTAAGGTTGAAGATTATCATGATAAATTCGAAATATATAGAAAAAGGTTTAATGAACTTTTAAAAATTATAACTGATTTACAGTCAGAAGGAGAGGATGTCTCGAAGGTCCTCAAAGAAATTGATTCATTGGAACAGCCGAAAGAACCTGTTCCTCCCCAATACTACAATATACCGCCTGCTTCACCTGAAGAGGCATTTATATTCAATCTTCCGGAAGGAGAGTACTTTGTTAAGTTTATTATGAAGGACGGCACAGTACTTGAAGGATCTGAAAAGAAAGTTGTCGCTTTTACACGGAGGAGAAAGAATGGGATTGGGTTTGAGATTATTCCGGGGGATAAATGGACAAAGCCAGTTCAAAATAAAAATCCCCGTTCTGTGCTCTACATAAACGGAAGCACCGATTTATTTCTGAGGCCTTTTATACAGGATGAATATAATGATTTCTATTACAATAAAATGGTGAGAAATGACAGCACAGGAAATATAAACCTGTTTAACTGGCTTAAAATTCAGCAGGTTCCTGACGCGAAGATTGGATTGCTGGAGTTAAATGAAAGGACAAAAGTAATTATGGAAGAACCATTTATGGTTGAACAGGTAAAAGGATCCGGGCTTGGTTATAGAATCGTTCCTTTTGAACCCGAAGGCAAACATGAAGGTGGGAGGCCAAACCTTATTGCCTTTCATATACCTATAACTGGCAATGAAAAAAGGTTAAAACTCTGTGTGAAGGATAGAAATGACAATATTATCACTGGTAGTGAAAGGCAGATACGAATCATTCATGAAACAGGTTTCAGAAAAATTCTTTTAATATATGTTCTGCTTCCTGTTGGTATCATGATATTTGTACTTATATCCAGAAGGAAAAAAAAGAATGTCTGTTGAACTTACTTCCCATGAGAGAATCCTGAAAACGATAAAGGGTGAAAAGGTTGACAGAGTGCCGGTGGTTCCTTTTGATACCTTTGAAGCCTTAAAACTGAAAGAAGGGTCTTGTGACCTCATGTTCGCCACAGGGGAACATTTAAATGATTTTACAAACGGGTGGAAAAGAACGTGTCCGGGGTATGGAGAGGCTGTACAATTTGCTGTTGAGAATGGGTGTGATGTAATTCACAGAACGAGTTTTCTGGAACTTGATAGACGTTTTTTATTAATTCCAGGAGAGTTTATCAGCATTCAGGACAGGAGGATAAGTAATGAGATTTTACAGAGAGAATATACGGTAAAAACACCAAGGGGAAACCTGACGTATATAGAAGAGTTTAAAAAGGACATCAGCACGAGCTGGATTAGAAAATCACTCCTTAGAGATAAATCCGATGTTGAAAAGATTCTTTCTGTACCTTATCGGTTCAGAAAATCAAATGTGGAAACCTTTTTTAAAACAGGAGATGAATTGGGTGACAGAGGTGTGATCTGCTGTTTTGTCAGCACTCCGATTGTGTGTGTTTCACACCTGTTTGATTTTGATACGTTTTTATTGTGGGTTCATACTGAAAAAAAAGTAATTGAGGGTCTTATAGATACCGTGTATGAAAGAATTTACTGTCAGCTTGAGTATCTTCTTAATAGTGGTGTCGGTCCCTTGATTGAGTTTGGAGGATCAGAACAGGCAACCCCTCCGATGATGTCTCCAGAATTGTATGATGACTTTGTAGTAAAATATGACAGCAGACTCGTCGATCTCGTACACAGGTATGGTCGGTATGCTCGTGTTCACTGCCATGGAAAAGTAAAAACAGCCATACATAAACTCCTCAAAATGGGAGCAGACATGCTGAATCCTGTGGAAGCTCCACCAAACGGCGATATTGAGATTCATGAAGCGAAAAAGATTGTGAAAGGGAAAATGACACTGGAAGGAAACATCCAATTTAGCGATCTAGAATTTGCAGAAGAAGAACAGATAAATATCTTAGTAAGAAACGCCGTTTGTGATGGTGGAAAAGACCGGTTTATCCTGACAGCAACAGAGTGGCCGCTCACATATCTCTCCGATAGATTAAAGAAAAACTACATACGATTTATAAAATCAGGCATTGAATACGGGAAGCTAAACTGAAAGTGTATGAATTATTATAAAGGGAATAATTTGTAAAATAATTTTTTTTCTATTGCAAAAGCTCTGTATTTATGTCATAATACAAACCGATGAAATTTTATTATATAAAAGGAGGTTTACTATGTTAATAGCAAAAAAATTACTGCTCCTTTTTCTCATTGTTTCTCTACCCGTATGTTTCGTTTTTGCGGGAGGAAAGCAGGAAGCTGCTGAAGAAGAGGAGACCGGGGAAATAAGTGTATGGAAATTGGGCGGTGCCCCGAAAGAAGTGGAGTACTGGCCGGTAGCGAATGAAAAGTTCGAAAAAGAATACCCGAATATCAAATTAAAATATAGTTATTTTTACGGTCAGATAAGAAGGCAGAAAATTATCGGTGGATTTCAGACAAAGAATCTTGCAGATGTAATTATAGCTTTTGGTCAGGATATACCTGATTTCGCCGGGTTAAATATAATACAACCTCTTGATGAAATAGACTCTAAGATGGTAGATAGCTGGAAAGAACATATCGTCCCTGAAGTTTGGAACACCGGCCTTTATCAGGATAAAGTATACGCCCTTCCAACCTATGTGGATATGGCTTCGTTTCTTGCATACAACGTTGATTTTTTTGAAGAGGCAGGTTTAAAAGGTCCGCCGGAAAATTGGACAGAACTGAAAGAATATGCAGCTAAGTTGACAAAACCGGACAGACCGGGTATCGCTCTTCAGGCAACACTTGCTCCAGTTGATGTAAATATCTTTGAAGGAGTTGCATATTCAAATGGAGGCCGATTCCTTGATGAAGAGAAAGGTAAAATCGCAATAAATGGTCCTGGATTTGTTGATGCTCTCAAACTTTATGATGATCTGATCAAGGGTGGATACACGAATAAAGGTCTTACTGAAAGCCGCTTCTGGGAAGCAGCGCATCTATTTGGTGAGCAAAAAGTGGCTATGTGGATAGGTTTGTCATGGCTAGCATCCCCGTGGTTCCCATGTGATCCTAAGGAATTTAGGTGGGAGGGAACATTGTTCCCCAGACCGGATAATCCTACCGGGAAATTTCAAACTGTGGCTACATTAATGGATCCTACTGCAGCGCTTATGATTACCACATTGAGTAAAAGTCCAAAGGCCGCCCTCACTTATGTAGATTTTTGGGCACAGCCGGAACAGTTAAGTTTTTGGGACGGATCGGGTGAAGTTTGCAGGGTTCCGGGTTATAAAGGTGCGTACGATTCACCTGATTTAAAGAGGATATGGCCGGAATGGGTAAAACTTTATAAAGCGGGAGAGCTCTTTAAAGGCTCACAATCTATGCCCAGGTTTGTTGGTCTGTCAGAGTCTGAAAATGATCTTGCGAAAGCAATTCAGACAGTGGTTCTTGGACAGAAAGACCCACAAACTGCTTTGGATGATGCAGCCAAGAAGGCTCAGGACCTCTATGATATCCTCCATGAATAACGAATAAGGCATGGCGGCTTATTAATATTATGAAGCATCCCGGGGGAAAAAATTGGGGGCATACAATTTATTTTTAATGATGCCTCCCAATAATTGATTCAAAAAGCATTAAGTATAATGTATTGTTAGTGTTTTATTGTCCATTTATAAAGAACTCTATGCGGGATTAAAAGATATTCTTCCAGTCGCAGAACGGATTATCTAAAGCTTGCAGTATGTGTTAATTCCCCTTCCTTGTTGCTTTTCTATCAAAACGAAGTTATGGAGAGGGAATAGTGGGGTACAATTGGGAAAGAGACTGAAGCTTCCTTATATCTTTATTCTACCAACTTTCATAGTTGTTACAGTTCTTATTGCTTATCCAATATTTGATGTGATCCGATTGAGTTTTACCGATTTGTTTCTGTTGCGCCCCGGAACAGGTAAGTTTGTGGGCCTGAGAACCTATGCCAAAACTCTTAGTGATCCGGTTTTTCCTTTAGTTTTAAGAAATACAATTGTATGGATGGCTCTTGCAACAATTCTATCCATAGGTTTTGGTCTTGGAGTAGGATACTATCTGAGTTTCGACTGGAAGATCAATAAGGTTTTAAGAGCAGTTATCCTCCTGCCCTGGATACTTCCTCCCGTGATATCAGCGAGCATCTGGCAGTGGATGATGCATTCAGAGTTCGGTGTTATCAACGATATTTTAGTGAGATTAAGATTTCTTGAGGATGGAATTGCGTGGCTTGGGGAACCAAAGCTTGCACTCTCTGCGCTTATTTTGGTTATGGTCTGGAAGAATGTACCAATGCTTGCGATACTGCTTTCAGCTGCCTTCCAGAGTGTGCCAGCTGAACTGCTGGAAGCATCCACAATCGACGGGGCAACAGAATGGCAGAAGTTCAGGTTTATATCACTTCCTTCAATAAGCTATACGCTCCTCATTCTTATGGTTATTGTATCGATATGGAACATCCAGCAGTTTGTAATTATCTGGATTACGACGCGGGGTGGACCGATAAATTCTACTCATATATTCCCGACATATATTTATGAAATGGCTTTTACAAATTTCAGATTCGGACAGGCGGCAGCTCTTTCGGTTATTACAATTGGCATACTGATGATAATAAGTGTTCTTTATCTGATATTATTTCGGAAAGAGGCCAGGTCGTAACGGAGTGAATACAGCATGCAGAAAAGAAAGATCAGGAAATTATCGAAATCGATTATCATTAACCTCATAGGTATCATCATTCTTATAGTAATTTTGTTTCCGCTGTTGTGGGTTGCAATCACCTCACTTAAGGCCCATGATGAGTTATTTGCTATTCCGATAAAATATTTTCCAGATAACCCTACGATTCAATCTTATAAAGAAATTTTCCTGAAAGGCTACTGGTCAGGACAGGCTCTTTTATGGCACCGGTACCTTCTAAACAGTTTATTTGTGTCAGGCATCTCCACTTTTATTGTGCTCCTTTTCGGGTCTATGGCCGGGTATGCTTTTTCCAGGTTCGATTTTAAAGGGAATAAAATACTACTTTCAATTCTCATATTGACGAGAATGCTGCCAGGCCCGGCGTTAATGGTCCCGATCTATGTGATGATAAGCAACTATGGTCTTCATGATACCCTCTGGGGGTTGATACTCGTGTATTCAGCCTTTGGTCTTCCTCTCACAACCTGGCTCTGTGCGGGGTTTTTTAAAAGTGTTCCCAAAGAAATTGAGGAAGCCGCAATTGTTGACGGATGTTCCAGGATAAAAGCATTGTTATATGTTGTATTACCGCTGGCCTTTATCGGTATTATATCAGTCGGTGCATATCACTTTGTGGGTTCCTGGTCGGAGTTTGCCTTTGCTTCGATACTTCTTGAAACCCAGAAAATACGTACAGCACCCGTCGGACTGGGTGACTTTATTTTCCTCTTTGGAGCCTCATACTTTAACCGTGTGGGCGCTGCTGCTGTCACGATGGCCATACCTATTACTGTTATTTTTCTTTTCGCCCAGAGACATTTTGTAAGGGGATTTCTGGCTGGCTCAGTGAAGGAGTAATTATTTTTTATTGCAAAATCATGCAACCGGTTGCATGATTTAATAAAAGATAATTTAAATGATTAAAGTCCCTACAATAGGTGATGTCGCGGAAAGAGTCAGTGTTTCGAAATCTACTGTTTCGAGAGTGTTGAATAATTCTTCAAAAATAAGTGAAAGCACCAGGACCAGGGTTCTGAAAGCAGTGTGTGATCTTGGCTATGAGCCTGCGGGGAATACAAAAATGAGAAGCAGAGAACGGGTCAGGAGTGCCATCAATTTTAATTATCCGGACAGGCCGCCCATCTCACATGCCATTCTACCCGCGGTCCAGATCAAGTATGGAGATGCGCTCGCAGAAATTCTTTCAAAGGTGCATGAGGATTTTGGCTGGGAATTTCTTCCTGACATGAAGGCAGAAGACTTTCCTTCTCTCTACAAAGGGGGCTTGAATTATGATGATTTTGGTACCCTGTGGAATGTTACAGAAGAAGGGCTTTGCGGAATACCCGTGGAGTGGCCTCTGGCAGACTGGGATAATTACAGAGATTTTAAATGGCCGGAGTTTGATGCAGGGCCCCCGGAAACCAGGCTGTACAGCGGTCACATGGCAGGCAGGAGCGAAGATTATTACGCGCGCGGCGCGTGGATTACATTTTTCGAAGAGATGCAGCAGTTAAGGGGGATGGAGAATCTTCTTTTAGATCTGGCCTGTAAGACAAAAGAGGTCTACCGGCTGCGTGATGACCTTCTAACATTTAATCTGAACTGGATAGAAAAATGGCTGCAGCACGAATATGATGGCCTGCATTTCGCCGACGACTGGGGCGCGCAAAACAGCCTGCTGATATCTCCTGCGATGTGGAGAGAGTTTTT
>DAOVJS010000166.1 GCA_030673105.1 Spirochaetota bacterium | reverse complement strand
AATCCGTTTCCAAGGCGATAGTTTATTCATACTTAATCCGTCCCTAAAGCGATAGTTTATTTATATTCAATTCGTTTATAAGGCGATAGTTTATTCATACTCAAAACGTGATGATTGTCTTAAGCCCTTCCCCGCTTATCGCGTAATCAAACGCCTCCTTAATCTGAGACACCTTAAACTTCCTGCTGATTACGGATTTTGTATCTATTTTTTTGTCCATTATCAGTCCCAGCGCGGCTTCGTGATGGGCAAGCGACGCGCCTGTCGTTCCTGTAACAATTATTCCATTGTAGTGGATAAGGTTTGTATTAAGCTGAACATATTCTTTTCCTTTTGGAAGCCCTCCGAAAAGGTTGATCCTGCCAAGTTTCGCGGTGAGCTCCACAGATATTTGCTGTATATCGGGAGCGGGGCATGCTGTTATTATCACATCAGCACCTTTACCGCCGGTGTTTTTCATTACAGCTTCCTTTAAATCTTCTTTTTTTGTATTAATAATAACATCCGGTTTGAACTTCTCAAAAAGGCGCAGCCTCTGCTCAGAGATATCAGCGATCATAATTCTGCTGGCTCCGGCGAGCCTGTTTATCTGAAGATGAAGAGCTCCCATCGGGCCTGCACCCACTATAAGAACATTATCTCCGGGCCCCGTCCCGACTGATTTAAACGCGTTGTAGCAGCATGAAAGGGGCTCTGCCAGCGCTGCTTCTTCAAAAGATGTGTCGTCAGTCAATTCCATCATGTTCCCCTGAAGCAGAGCCTTTACCGGCAGTTTAAAATATTCAGCAAAACCCCCGTCAACTGAGATGCCAAGGGCGACATACTCGGGACATAGATGCAAACTGCCCATTCTACAGTACCTGCAGACACCGCACCCGACATTTGAAGCGATACTGACCCTCATCCCCGTTTTATAATGTTTCACATCCGACCCGACCTCACATATTTCACCTGCGAATTCATGACCGAGTATCCTTTCTTCACCCTCTTTTATAGCAAAATGTCCGCTTTTAAATATTCTGAGATCTGTACCGCATACAGCAGCGGCCTTTATTTTAATCAGAGCTTCATTCTCACCAATTGCAGGCCTTTCAACTTCCCTGCATTCAATTAATCCTATACCACTGTACACAGCTGCTTTCATCTTTTTACTCCGTTAATTAAATTATTATTTACTACTCCCGCCCTTCCGGATATTATTTTACCTGACCGCGTATGTCATCCCCATATCTTTTTATCAAATGCCTTTAGATTTTTTAATCCATCACCAGCGAGAGCATCAGCGCTCGGCGCATGTTTTCTCCAGATCGCGCAGAGCCTGGCCAGCTCCTTTATATCGGGTACAAAAGATTCCATCGTGATCCAGCCCTGGTAATTGATGTCCTTGAGCGCCTGATACACCTCTTCCCAATGAACTATACCAGTACCGGGAATACCCCTCTCGTTTTCACAGGCGTGAAAATGGCCCAGATAATCCCCGGTTTCGACAATCGCATTGCGAAAGTTCTTCTCTTCTCTGATCATGTGATAGGTGTCGAGATGCACCTTTACGTTGGGCTCGCCGACATCTTTACAAAACTTTACTGAGTCCGCTGCTGTATTTAAAAAATAGGTCTCAAACCGGTTTACCGGTTCCACGGCCAGCATTATGCCTTTGTCGTTCGCATAACGCGCGGCTTCCCTGAAATTCTCGACAGCCCATTCCCACTCCTGCTCGGTTCTTGCAGTTCCTGTAAAATAGCCCCAGGAAGCATAGTTGACGCCCCCAATGCCGCATCCGCCGCCTGAGACAGCATATGCAACATCAATACATTTTTTAAAAAAAGCAAGGCCGTTTTTTCTTATACCCGCATCTTCCGAAACGGCGTTTGCATCATCGGTAAGGGTAACAGCAAAATTTACACCCATGCCGTATTCCTTTAACGCCTGCTTTGTCTCTTCAACTGGAATTTTATCGGGACTTCCCAGGTGTATCTCAACTCCATCAAAGCCCAGTTCCTTCGTGTGCGCAATCAGGTGAACATCCTCTTTTGAGTAGCTACCGGTCCATAACAAAAGCATCATGCCGTACCTCTTCATTTTTATCTCCTCTTATTAATGATTTTTTTGGATACAATTTTATACAATCCTCATAATATGTCAAATGATTAATACCAAATTAATTTAAAAAACGATCCAGGACTGAAAAATTTGTTTTATTCCGCTGAAAATTATTATTATTTTCTAATTCCAGTTGCAATTTTTACATATACTGGTAAACTGTTACCACTATCAATTCAAGGAGGGCCGCACATGGCTATGAAAAAACTTATCAACAAACCGGAGGATATTGTAAAAGAACTTATAAAAGGTCTCGTTAACTCGCACAGCGACCTGTTAAAGTTAATTGATGATGATATAATCATCCGCCGGAATCCGAAAGTCAGAGGGAAGGTTCAAATTGTTTTCGGGCAGGGAGCGGGACATGAGCCCGGGTACAAAGGAATGGTTGGATATGGAATGCATGATGTCGAAATACCCGGAGGCATATTTGCCTGTTCAGGCGGCGATAGAATATATGAGGGGATTAAAATCGCGTGGGAGATGAGCGGCAACACACCTGTTTTACTCCTCATTGCAAACCATGAAGGCGATGTAATAAACGCAAACATTGCGCTGGACCTGGCACGTGATGACGGGATAGATGTGGAACCTGTTCTTCTTTACGATGATATTGCGAGTGCTCCAAAAGGAGACGAGAAAAACCGGCGCGGCATGGCAGGAATGACTTTCAGCTTCAAAATAGCAGGTGCCCTTGCTGAAGAAGGCAAATCACGGGATGATATTATTAAAATGACAAAAGAGGTAAACGCGGGCACGAAAACTCTGGCTGTTGCATTAAAACCGTGCACAATACCCACAACCGGTCAGCTTCTGTTTACCCTTGGTGAAGATGAAATAGTAATCGGCCCCGGCGTCCACGGGGAGGCCGGCCCTGAAGGGCCTATGAAACTGGTAACGGCAAACGAAGTTATGGATATTGTAGCCGGCAGGATAATAGATGATGGTGAGTTTAAAAGCGGTGATGACTCGCTTGTGCTCATCAACGGCTGCGGGTCTACCACGCTTATGGAAATGTTTATCTTATATAACAGGCTCGACGAAATATTAGCATCAAAAAATATAAAGCCCTACAAACCGTTAATAGCAAATATAGTGACCACCCAGGAAATGGCCGGTTTTTCTCTTACAATGTGTAAAGCGGACGATGAGGTAAAACGTCTGTGGGACGCGCCTGCCAATACACCGTACTTTAAAGTGTGTGGAGAATAATAATGGGCAGCTTAAATGAAATCACAAGAGATGATATTATCAGGATCGTTAAACGTATGTATCACACTATAGATGAGAAATAAGAATATCTTTCAAAACTTGACACCGAGATTGGAGATGGCGATCACGGCTTCAGCATGGCAAGCGGTTTTAAGAGTTTTTATAATAAACTGGATGAGTTTTCTGCTCTTTCCATCGGGCAGGTGCTGAAAAAAGGCGGATTTGAGCTCATTAAAACAATCGGAGGGGCAGCGGGTGCTATTTTTGGAACATTTTTTACAGGACAGGCCTCCTATTATGATAAAAATCTAAACGGAAAGGAAAGCCTGAATCTGGAAGACCTCGCCAACATGCTGAAAGAAGCGTTAACACAAATTAAAAAGAGGGGAAACGCAAAGTTAGGGGATAAAACAATGGTTGACGCATTGGAGCCCGCAGTAAATGAGCTGACTGCCGGTGTTAAGAATAATCTCTCTCTGTCTCAGGCTTTTAAAAATGCCGCAGCTAAAGCCAGAGAAGGCTCGGATAATACGAAAAACCTGGTCAGCAAGCGCGGCAGGTCCAAGAATTTAGGGGAGAGAAGCGTTGGTTATATTGACGCAGGTTCAATGAGCACATATTTAATTATCAATACGATCGCGGATTATATCGATAATCCGGATTAAGAAAAAATAGGATCAGTAGCAATCGCGCCCGTCCGCACCGGCGGGCGATTTATAAAAGCAGACAATTTTTTTAATATTACAGACAAGGAATTCATATGAAAGCTGTTGCGTTTTTTGGAAAGAAAGACATAAGAACAATCGATGTTAATATTCCGAAGGTTAAGGAAGATGGTGTTCTCATTAAAATGAAGGCATGCGGGATTTGCGGATCTGACATGCATGTTTATAACTCAGATATGCTGACCGAGGATTCAACAAAGTTAATCGATGATTACAGAATAATAGGCCATGAGTTTACAGGGGAAATCGTTGAGGTCGGAAAAAACACTGCCGGCTTCAAAACAGGCGACAGGGTGACGAGTGTTCACAATAAAGGCGGGATGGCTGAATATATAGAAATCCCCGGAGACAGGCTTAAAAATCTTTTTAAAATACCGGGGAATACCTCTCTGGAAACAGCCGCAACCCTCGAACCATTCTGCAACCCGATGCATTCATTTCATATGAGAGAACCGGGAGACAATGAAACAGTAGCAATATTCGGAGCAGGTATTATCGGTCTGGGTTATCTGCAGATTGTAAAGGCCTATACAAAGGCAAGAACTATAATAACCGATATTTCTGAGCTGAGGCTGCAAAAGGCAAAAATGATTGGAGCTGACCTTGTCATAAACGCAAAAGAGGAGGACCCTGTAAAAAAAATAAAACAGCTGACCGGAGATACCTATGTAAGGTACCAGAAAAAAACCGCGGGCGGCTGCGATATTTCAATAGACTGCGCTGGCATCCCCTTAACTCTCCTTCAATGTTTTGAAGTATTGAAAATCGAAAACGGCACTTTAATAATAGCCTCAATCTTTGAGGATGAAATTAAGATAGATCCCAACATGATAGTATTTAAGTATATGTCAATACTTGGTTCAATGGGATACTATGACAGTGAAACCGAAGAGGCGTTCGGACTCATCACAGGCGGGAAGGTAAACAGAGACATATTAATTACTAACAGATTTTCCCTTAACGAAGCAGCCGAAGCCTTCGCAGTGCAGGGTAAATCCGGGGAATCTGTTAAGGTACTGATAGTGGATTAAACAGTGCCGGGTAATTCGACATAGTCAATTCCCTGTAAAGCATGCGATATAAAATTAACCGGCTTTTATTCTTAAACAGTGCCCGGTAATTCCACATAGTCAATTTCTTCAGCGGCAATTCCTGTCTTAAGAAGATCTTTCACCTCCCCCTTCGCGCTGAAGTACAAAATCTGCCAGCCCCACCCGGAGATTTTTCTAAGAGTTTCAAGCTGCCTTTTCAATCTCTCAGTATCCGCTTTAATAAAGGGATCATCCATGATAAAAAAACCTTTTTTT
>DAOVJS010000002.1 GCA_030673105.1 Spirochaetota bacterium | reverse complement strand
AAGCCCCCTGAAAAGATATCTTCATACATCCTTGCGACTCTCTCGGGAGTTTTAACAATGTCGGGCCTGTCGGGGTCGGGATCGATTTCTTCGATAATCATTTTAACCGCTTTTTTAATTTTTTCTTTGTCCATCCGGTTCTCCGAAATGTCTGGGTATTTGAGATTAGCAAAAAGATATCAATTAACTGTGAAAAATCAAATTAAATCTTACCCGCATTATTTTCCGATACAGAAGTTATTGAATATTTCATTGAGTATTTCAGTTGTTGTGACTTCCCCTGTTATCTCTCCGAGGATATCCATCGCGCTCCGGACATCGTACGCCATGAGTTCCGGTTCCATATCTCCGTCCGGAGGTTTTACCGCGTATAGCAGCTCTTTTAGGGCTTTTTTCAGAATAGTGTAATGTCTCGAGCTTGTTACCATCAGGGAGTAGTCGCCTCCCGTGTTTCCAGTTACGACCATCTCCGTCATTTTTTTTTCAAGCTCTTTCAGGCCGGTTCCTTCTTTCGCGGATAGATAAACGAAGTCGGGTTTCATACCGGTTTTTCTGACAAGTTCTTCTGTGTTCAAGGTCAGGGTCAGGTCGGTCTTATTTATAATAGGTATATACCGCCCGGACTTTGCTTTTTTTGCCAGCTCAAAATCCCTCCTGTCCAACGGGCAGCTCCCGTCAAATACAAGAAGAATGAGCCCGGCCCTGTCCATGCAGGTCCTGCTTCTTTTAACACCCTCTTTTTCAATGACATTGTCTGATTCTGTTATGCCTGCGGTGTCGGCAAGTATAAAAGGAATACCGTTCAGGTTCAGCTGCTCCTCAATTACGTCTCTGGTTGTCCCGGGTATCGGGGTTACGATTGCCCTTTCAAATTTAAGAAACGCGTTTAAAATGCTCGATTTCCCGACATTCGGCTTCCCTGCTAGAGCTGTCAAAACACCGTCCTTATATATCTTTCCTGTATCATAGCTTGCGATAAGGGTTTTAAGTTCTTTTTGTACTGAATGAGTAGCAATTTTTAACTTATCTATATCAACGGCAGTCGTATCCTCTTCATCAGGGAAGTCGATATTCGCTTCAAGCATTACGAGGATGTCTTTTAATTTTTGAATCAGTCCGTTTATTTTTTCCGAAAGGCTGCCTTTAAGTTGAGTAAGGGCAGTCTCAAGGGCCTTTCCTGTTTTAGCTCTGACAATATCGAGCACCGCCTCTGCCTGCGCGAGATCTATCCTCCCGTTGATAAATGCCCTTTTTGTAAACTCCCCGGGCTCCGCAAGGCGGGCTCCCTTCATGAGCACAAGGCGCAGGACTTTATTTACGGCAACTGCCCCGCCGTGGCAGTTAATCTCCGCGATATCTTCCCGTGTGTAAGTGTGAGGGGCCTTCATCAGGGAGACAAGCGCTTCATCTACAATATCCTCATCCCCCTTAATGTATCCAAGACGCATTGTGAAAGATCTTACACTGTTATTTAAATCCTTTTTTCCGTGGGGATGAAAAATATTTTTAACGATATCAAAGGTATTTTCCCCGCTTATTTTTACTATGCCGATCCCGCCCTCACCCGGCGGAGTCGATATGGCTGCTATGGTATCAAAGGGTGTGGTTCTTAACATTTTATATAAAATAATAATGAATGCGGATTTATCAAAAAAAAACCGGTATGATAAGCACTATGACAGGATTGAATGGCTTACCAGACTTGAAACACAATCTTTTTCTAAATAATTGATAAATTCGCGTAACTATTCAGCTCTAAAAAAGGATTAGAAGTTTTGAAGGTGCCCTATCATTCTGCAAGATAAGGAGTTATATCTCTACATAATTACAAAATAACTTATACGAGAGTTTCATTTAGACGGGAAAGGGAGTTCCCTTATCATATCCGGTTTAATGTCCCTGACAGTTTTGGCGCCTGCCGCAAGCATTGCTTCCTGAAGCTCATCCCTGATTTTGTGCAGGTAAAAGGACACACCCTCTTCGGCCGCGCCTGCAATTGAAATTACAAGCGGCCTTCCAATAAGTACAATGTCAGCTCCCAGTGCGACCGCCTTGAACACATCTTCCCCGCTCCTGATGCCTCCGTCAACCATAATTAAAGTGTTATTTCCGACGGCATCCTTTATCTCTTTCAAAACTTCAAGGCCTGAGGGGAGGTATTCAAGTATCCGGCCTCCCCTGTTGGAAAGGACGATTCCCTTAGCACCGGCATTTACGGCCCGAAGGGCGTTATCTTTTGAGAGAATGCCTTTTACAATAACAGGGACAGGGGATTTATTGATTATTTCTGAGAGCCGGTTTTCATTTATCAGGACCGCTCCGCGGCTGTCCTTCAGGTCCATTGAAAGCCCGCATGTCTTGATCCCTGCTGCGAATGACTTTTCAATGTTATTAAGAGTTGTTTTTTCTCCACAGTAGGGGTTTAAGAACGGTATTCCATGCCCGTACACGTCTGAAAGAGGGCTTATCAGATAATCGATGCTGCCGTTTGCCGGTTCGAGCTCCAACTGTGAAATGAGGCCGATGCTTCCTGAATTTTTTGTTCCTTTAAGCAGTATCCTGTTGTATTCCTCCTCCCCGAATATGCTGTTCAGGTTTTTCTTGATATTTGAGACCGGAGCAGGGAGTACAGGAAGGTCAATGGGTATACCGAATATATCGCTTCCGGTATTAACATTGTCCATGCTCTTCAAAATATCGGGAATAATAACATACCTTTGTAAAATACGGAAATTTCTCTTAAAACCGCCCCCGTTCAGCTTTGACCCTATCCCGGGAAACCACCCGGAGCATTCTTCGCCGTCACAGACCCTGCATACAGAGCATGTTCCTGATAATTTCTCAAGGGCGTTTTTTCTTATCAATCCTTCGTTAATTTCACCTTTTGTGCCGAGCAGTATCTTAAGTGTTTTAACACCAAGGTTAGCGCTGTTGAGAGCTTCCTCCCTTGTATCCGCTGCCGCGATGACATTCCCGCATTTCTCCACGTTGCTGGTTGGAATGTGTACCGTATCACCAACAGCGCAGGTGACGAATACATTTTTTACGCCTTTTATGGATATTGCCTCTTGCACTCCTTCTATTGTTCTTACAACACCGCTTCCGGGTATTATGGCCCTCTCCGCGGACACCCTTTTGAGTATCTCGGCAATATCACCCGGAGGATTCCCCAGCGCGATATTAATCGCAGCTCTAACAAGATTAACCCCGCTTGAATAAGGATATGTGTAGGCGGACATGAAGCCGCCTGACAGGCGGGAAGCGATCTCGCCCACCATCGCGCCTGCGCTTGTGATCTTAATGTCTCCTTTTGCCGCGCCGGTTTCTATCCCCAGTGTCTGTATTCCTCTTTTAAAAACCCCGACTCCGTCATCAACCATGTCAGGTTTAAGATTCGTGGGCATGATATGACCGGTTTCAACAAAGTAAGGCGGGAACTCGATGATCCTGTCAGCGATGCCTGTAATCAATATCTCTCCGTCCCACACGAGAGCATCAATGCTGAGCTCAGGTCCGTCCATAAAACCTTCACAGATCATTTCCCCCCTTGGAGTTGAGTTTTTTGCCCTTTCATAGGCAAAGCGGATCACTTCGGGTTTATCAACCTTCATGACTCCACGGGCGCCCATGTTGTCCGCAGGTTTAATAACGAAGGGAAATCCCAGCTTTCTTGACGCATCTACAACGTCATCGTATGTTCCGCAGGGGAAAAAAACCGGCTGAGGGATGCCTTTTTCTTCCAGCCGCCTTCTCATCTTGATCTTGTTTGTTGTTGCTTCCGCGACATCGATTCTGTTCCCCGGAAGGTCAAGGGCGTGCTGTACCGCGGCAACAGTCAGTGAAGCATCCGTACCAACCGTTATTACTCCGTCTATTCTTCTGGTCTGCGCAAACTTCTTTGCGACCCTTACAGTGCCATCCACATCCCTTGTGCTCATAACTATGGGAAAATCCGCGAATTTCATGCCGTAGGCATCTTTATCGTAGTCTGTTACAAGGGTTAACAGTCCCATTTCTCTCGCTGTTTTAATGGCAGGAGCCTGAAGAATACCCGCGCCAATTATCATGAGTATTTTTTTCACTATATCAATACCTCTACGCGCAAATTGTTTACCGCCTGTGGTTTTATCTATTAATATGGATAAAATCACAATTAGGTATAAACCATAGGCGATTAATAAAATCTCATAATGGTTAATAAGTTTCCTTGCCTATAGTTGATATATCGAATCACTTTAAAAGAGACATAAGATATAAAACCCTAAACAAAAGGAGTATTTTTTCTGAAAGCCGTTGCCTTGAGGAGCGCAATAAATTTACCCTGCGAGTCTTTAATCTCAATAGTATAACACCCGGTACTTTTCCCCCTGTGTCTTTCACAGCAGACGGCTGTTATTGTTTCACCCGGCTGAACGGCCTTCAGAAAGCTTATGCTCATCTCAAGAGCCAGGGATAGAGTCCCGTGACTGTTACAGGCAAGGGCGAATGCGACATCGGCAAGGGAAAAGATTACTCCTCCGTGGCAAACACCGGCAGCATTCACATGATTATCTTTAACGTTCATGCTGACAGAGGAAGTCCCCGCTTGAAAATTGACAATATCCATATTAAAACAGGAAATTAACGTGTCCTTTTCCTTTATCAGTTTTTTGACTTTTTCCAGAGTTGTATCCAACATGCCGCCTCCTTGTGTGCGGGAAGATTTATAGGGTCAAGTTAAATATCGGCTAAAATCTGATTCAGGCTGCAACATCCGATTTTGTCTGCTTAACGTACCGGTCTGAAAATAGGTATTTATTATTTATCGGATACTAATTATCTTACGGCAAGCCCCATAAGGCTGAGGAAGTCGTGAAAGTTACCTTTCCAGGAGATACACAGTACTATAAATTCAGTCTGTACGGTTTTTAAAGGAGACAGACATCCATGATAACTGATGAACACAGCATGCTGGACGCTTATAAAAGTGCACTTCCAAATTCAAGAATATTGTATGAAAAGGCTTCCGCCCTTTTCCCGAACGGAGTAACTCACGACCTCAGGTATTTAGAGCCTTTTCCCGTATACATCGAAAAAGCCAGGGGGTCAAGAAAATGGGATGTGGATGGAAGAGAATATATCGATTACTGGTCAGGACACGGGGCACTATTGCTGGGGCATTGTCATGACCGTGTTATGAAATCCGTTACCGGCCAGCTAACCCTTGGAACCCATTTCGGGGCCTGTCAGATTAAGGAAATTGAATGGGCAGAGCTTGTTATTGACATCATCCCTTCTGCTGAGAAAGTCCGTTTTACAAGTTCCGGCACAGAAGCTACACTAATGGCCATCAGACTGTCCCGAATATTTACAGGTAAAAATAAGGTATTGAAGTTTGAGGGACATTTTCACGGATGGCATGACCAGGTTGTACCCGGCGTGAATCCTCCCTACGAAGCGCCGGTTCCGGGTACGGTCAGAGGTGCCATGTCTATGACCGTCCTGTGTCCGCCAAACGACATAAAAGCCGTTGAGAAAATACTGAGAGACGATGATGATATCGCCTGTGTTATAATCGAGCCGACAGGCGGAGGGTTCGGGGCTATCCCCACAGGCGGTGATTTTCTGAAAGGCCTGCGTAAAGTTGCAACAAAAAATGGTGTAATACTAATTTTTGATGAAGTTATTACAGGGTTCCGGGTAGCACCCGGAGGCGCGCAGGAGTATTTTAATGTTTTGCCGGATCTGACTGCGCTTGCAAAGATTCTCGCGGGCGGACTGCCCGGGGGGGCGGTCACAGGCCGAAAAGAGATAATGGAGCTGCTGGAAATACGGCAGGACAGGGATTGGAAGTCAAATAAAAAGATGATGCATACCGGCACATTCAACGCGAACCCGGTTTCTGCTGCTGCGGGGATTGAAACATTGAAAATAGTTAAATCCGGTGAACCCTGCAGGAAGGCGAATGAATTAGCAGTGAAGCTGCGGAAGGGAATGAATGGGGTCATTGACAGTCATGGATTGAACTGGTGTGTCTACGGAGAGTTTTCCGGATTCAGGTATCTGCTGGGTCACGATCAACTCCTTGCCAGGGCGGGAGACTTTAACCCCTATGATTACGATTATCGAAAATTTAAAGATCCTGCCACTGTAAGTTTAAAGCATGCCCTTCGAAGGGGTATGCTGCTTAACGGGGTTGATACAACGGCCAACGGCGGTATGACAACGGCGGCACATACGAATGAGGATATTGGTAAAACGGTCGATGCTTTTGACAGGGCAATAACCTGGATGAAGCGGGACGGGTTGGTATAAATTCTTTTTTAAAAGAAAGGGCGTGCCGTGAATATACTTGTATGCCTTAAACAGGTTCCGGATACTCAAAAAGTAAAGATTGATCCGGAACGTAACACACTCATACGGAAAGGAGTTCCCAGCATAACAAATCCTCTGGATGAAAGTGCGCTTGAGCTTGCCCTGGAAGTCAGAAGCATAACCGGGGGTAAGATTACGGTGCTTACAATGGGAATTCCGGATTCCGAAGAAATTTTGAGAGACGGGCTGTCACTGGGCGCTGACGGCGCCTATCTTCTTACACACCGGGATTTTGCCGGAGCCGATACACTGGCAACTTCCTACACCCTCAGCATGGCGATAAAAGAGTTAGGAGGTTTTGACCTGCTTCTTTTTGGAAAACAGGCGATAGATGGTGACACCGCCCAGGTGGGCCCGGAGGTTGCCGGACACCTTGGAATACCTGTAGTTACTTTCGTGACTAACGTACAGAAGACAGCAAAAGATATCATTGTTGTTGAAAGAATGATAGAAAACGGTAAGGAGATTGTAGAGGCAGAGTATCCGGTATTGCTCACTGTGGTTAAAGCAGCACAGCGGCTCCGGATTCCCACTCTTGAGGGGATGATAAAATCCTTTGATATACCGGTCCATAGGCTTGGTGTTCAGGATATAGGAGCGGACAGCAGCCGATGCGGACTGAAGGGGTCTCCTACCCGTGTTAAAAAAATATTTTCGCCAAAAATGAACTCAAAGGTGAAGTTTATCGAGGGGAGTATTGACGAAAAAGCAAAGAAGTTTATCAGTATTGTAAGAGGAATCTGAACCGTGCCTTTCATATCCAATGGGACTTAGTTTTTTATTGGTAGAAACTCTAAGACAGCCTTATTTAAATAGTTTACAGCGCCTGAGTTCTGCTGGAGATAAAATTGTATAAAGAGGGAGTTTGGATGGAATATAAGAATATCTGGGTTCTTGTAGAAAAGCAAAATGAAGGCATACACCCCGTGGTTTTTGAGCTTCTATCAAAGGGACGGTCACTGAAAGAGGCGCTCGGTGAAAGGCTTATTGCTGTTTTTTTCGGGAAGTTGAAAGATAGGGATAAAGCCGAACTTGAACGGTACGGAGCGGAGGAAATCCTCGCGATTCACATTGATGAAGGAATGGATGAAAATCATGAGCTGCTGGCAGAGCTGGCCTGTATGGCAGTTGAGGAAGAAAGGCCTCAGATTATTCTCGCCGGGGCAACCATCAACGGGCGTACACTCATGCCCCTCATTGCAGTTCAGTTGAAAACCGGGTTAACGGCTGATTGTACAGAGCTGCGGATCGATAAAGACAGGGAAATTCTCTTACAAACACGCCCTGCGTTTGGCGGGAATATCATGGCGACAATTGAATGCGCGGATTCGAAACCGCAAATGGCCACTGTAAGGCCCCATGTCTTTAAAATGAAGAAGACGCGGGACCCGGTGAAGGCAAAGGTCAAATCAAAAAGATACAGCCCTGTAATGAGAAGGACGGTACGTGTACTTGAGACTATTGCTCAGGAGGAGAAAATGGATATTACACGCACCGATATTATTGTGTCAGGCGGGAGGGGTCTGGGGAAGGCGGACGGATTTGAGCTGATTGGCGAGCTTTCCCGTAAGCTGGGGGGAATGGTCGGGGCGTCGAGGGGAGCTGTAGACCTGGGGTGGATCAGCCACGCGCACCAGGTTGGCCAGACAGGCCGCACTGTAAGCCCGAAATTGTACGTAGCCTGCGGTATATCCGGTGCTGTGCAGCACCTTGCAGGGATGAAGGGTTCTGAAACGATAATAGCCATTAATGAGGACCCTGATGCCACGATTTTTGAGGCAGCAGATTACGGCATAGTCGGAGACCTGTACGATATAATTCCCCGTATTCTAAAGGAGATGGAGAGCAGTGGAAGAGCATAAAAGCGGTATATATGATGTTACGCCTCAGAGTGACGGGATGAAGGTGGTTCACGGGGAAGAGACTATACGCCGGGATTACTCGGATTATTTGAAAGACGAATCCAATATTGAGGGGGAAAATGTTCAGTCGCTTTTTTTCCCCCGTACGATAAATAATATTGCCTGGATAATGAATGAAGCGTGTGGGAACAGAAAAAAGGTAACAGTTTCCGGCGGGAGGACCGGGATCTGCGCGGGCGCGGTCCCCGGTGCAGGCGGGTACCTCTTGTCCCTGGAGAAGATGGCCAGGATCCTCGGTGTTGAAATTTCTTCAGGGGAGTACAGTCTTAAAGCAGAATGCGGAATAAGGCTAAGCGAGCTCAGTTCACGTGTTAAATCAAAGGATTTCGGTATAGAGAGCGTGGTGCCTACGGAAATCAGCAGGAGCAGGACATCATACTTTTATCCTCCTGACCCCACTGAAACAACAGCGACACTGGGAGGCACAGTCGCGACAAACGCTTCAGGGGCCAGGACTCTCTTTTATGGGCCGACACGAAATTATGTGGTTGGAATCGAAGTTATCCTTTCAACCGGTGAACTTTTAAAGCTGAAAAGAGGTGAGGTACCGGCTGAAAACGGTTTTTTCAGGGTCCAAAAAGAGCGCGGCAGGCCTCTTATTATTCCGACACCTTCCTATGAGATGCCGAAAACCAAACACTCTGCCGGATTATACTCGAAAAAGTCCATGGATTTAATCGATCTGTTTATCGGCAGTGAAGGGATTCTCGGTATTATTGTGAATGTTACCATACGTCTTATTGAGGAGCCGCACAGGTTTTTTGGAGGTGTTGTCTTTTTTCAGGAGGAGTATTATGCTGTTGATTTTGTGTACAGAGTGCGGAAGGGGATGGCCAGGCCCCTTGCTGTCGAATACTTCGATAAGGATGCCCTTGCCCTGCTTGAAGGGACGAGAAAAAGCCAGGGGCCGGTTTCTGAAATACCTGAAATTCCCGTTTGCAGTGCTGCTGTCTATTTTGAATCTGCCGTTTTCAGGGATGAAAAGCCCGAAGGCGATAATCTGAAAGCGGAATTTTTAAAGTGGAAGAAGCTGATTGAGGAAGCAGGCGGAGACCCGCAATCAGCCTGGGCTGTATTGAATAAGCGTGACATGATGAGGCTCAAAGCATTAAGGCATGCGGTTCCGGAATCTGTAAATAAAATTATCGCGCAGAAGAAGTTAAAGGACGGGAGGATCCATAAGGTTGGAACTGATATAGCGGTCCCTGATGAACATTTAAAAGAGATCATGAAATTTTACAGGGAGCTTCTTGAAGCTGAACGGATTGCCTCTGTTATATTCGGGCACATAGGGAATAACCATCTTCATGTGAATATGATTCCGGATAATTATGACGAACTGGTCAGGGCTAAAGAGCTCTACAGGCGGTTTGCAGGCAAGGCTGTTTCTCTCGGAGGCACAGTATCAGCGGAACACGGGATAGGTAAGTTAAAAAAAGATTATCTTGCGATTCTGTATCCTCAAAATGCCATCGATGAAATGAAAGCCATTAAGGACACGATCGATCCTCTGAATATATTGAATCCCGGCAATGTTATTTAGGAGGTAAAAATATATTGAGAATGGATCGAATATGACAAAAATGTTAGAAACCCTTATTACCGCGGATCTTGATTTATCTTTTTTTAAAAAAGTTCAGCACAGGTTGAAAATAGAAATTGACGGTTACGCCGTGGACCGCCGGGTGTTGAGCCCGGAAAAACTGCGAAGGAAATGCAGGAATATAGAGATATTAATAAGCGAGTATGAGACCATTGACCGTATTTTAATTGAAGAATCTCAAAAACTGCAGTTTATCGGCTGCTGCAGGGGAGGGGTTGGAACAGCAGTTGATATTGAGGCGGCAACGGAGAGAGGGATAGTCGTAACGTATACTCCCGGAAGGAATTCAAACGCGGTTGCCGATTTTACGATTGGGCTGTTGCTTGACCTGACAAGGAATATCACAAAAACAGACAATCTCATAAAAAGCAGGGAAATGACATCATATAAAGGATCGGCTCCTTCATTTTATAAAGATACGATTTGGGGTCTGGACGAAAACAGCCCGTTAGTCCGATACAGGGGCACGAGTCTTAAAGGGAAAAATCTCGGAATAATAGGGTTCGGGAGAATAGGAAAACTGGTGGCAGAAAAGGCAAAAGTACTCGGGCTGCAAATCCTGGTATTCGATCCATATTATGATGAACAGGCTGATAAGTATTACGATGTGAAAACGGAGAGCCTTGAAATTCTTTTAAAAAAAAGTGATTTCGTAAGTTTAAGCTGTAAACTTACAGAAGAGACTCGTGGTATAATTTCTCGTAAAGAGCTGAGTCTGATGAAATCAACATCGTATCTTATTAATACAGCAAGAGGTGCCCTGATTAATGAAGAGGACCTCTGCCGGGCACTCAGCAGTAAAAAGATTGCCGGGGCGGCCCTTGATGTTGTTCAGGTTGAACCAATACCGCCTGACAGTCCACTATTGGATATAGATAATATTATCCTTACGCCGCACATTGCGGGATCATCGGAAGAGGTTAAGAGAGTTACGTCAGAAATGATGGCACGAAATATTGAAGAATTCTTAGCAGGAAAAGTTCCAGAGAATATCGCAAACCCGAAACTGTATCCTGCAAGTTAACATTGTAAGTTAATAGCTGTCCGACGCCTCAATCAAAAGAACATAGTAGAACAGTTCAATAATCCGGCGTTTACTAAATTTCTTGATTGTAGATTTTAAATTTTATAGATTTGTAAAACTTAAAATATATTACTTAACAGATGTTGTTGTAACTGAGTGAAATCGCTAAACAAAAGGTTCATTTTATGAAGCTATCCTGCAACTGGCTGAACGAGTTTGTGAAGATCGGTGATATTGATCCCGGTGAACTGTGCCTTAAGCTTACAATGTCTACATCAGAAATAGAGGGTTTTGAAGAGGTTGGGGACGATCTGCAGAATGTGGTTGTCGGTAAAATCGTAGAAGTAAACCGGCACCCGGGTTCTGATAAGCTGTTTCTGACCAGGATAGATGTCGGAGGGTCCGTGCTGGATATTATAAGCGGGGCACCCAATACAAGAAAAGATACTTTTGTGCCTGTAGCGCTCATTGGAGCGAAACTTCCCGACGGCACAAAGGTAAGAAGGGCGAAGATAAGGGGAGTGGAATCTTTTGGTATCGTCTGTTCCGAAAAAGAGCTCGGGGTAAGCGATGATCATACAGGCCTGTGGATCCTGGATGATGAAGTGATTCATCAACCTTTGCTGAAGCCCGGAGCGCAGGTTGCTTCTCTTTTCCCGACAAAGGATTATATATTCGAAATCGATAATAAGAGTATTACAAACAGGCCGGATTTATGGGGGCATTACGGGTTTGCCAGGGAGCTTGCGGCAATTTATGGAAGGAAGCTGAATCCGGTGTATTCATCGGATCAGGTTGATGAAGTTTTAAACGCAGCGGGCGGCAGGCATATTGATGTTCAGATTGATGATGAGAAACTCTGCCCCCGGTACACGGCCATAATGTTAGGCAATATACAGGTGAGAAAGTCTTCTTATACTGTAAGGAGGAGGCTGTACACCCTTGGTGTACGGCCCATATACAATACTGTCGACGTGACGAACTACGTAATGCTTGAAATCGGACAGCCGCTCCATGCCTTCGACGCCTCTCAAATCGCTAAAGGGAGGATCATTGTCCGGCGTGCTCATGAGGGTGAGCTCGTCACCACACTTGACGGGATGGAGCGAAAACTTAAAGGCGACTCACTGCTTATCACGGATCCTGAGAAAGCGGTTGCAATCGCCGGGATAATGGGAGGGTTAAACTCTGAAATCAGCGACGTTACAAATGATATAATCATAGAAGCGGCGAACTTTAACCCGGTCAGCATAAGAAGGACCGCTTTACGGCTGGGGCTCCGTACTGAAGCGTCCAACCGGTTTGAGAAAAGCCTCGATCCTGAGCTGACTGTTATGGGAATTGCAGGGTCTGTAAAATTGATTAAAAAGATGCTCCCTCAGGCAGTTATCCTGTCTCCTCTCAGTGACGCAAATTTATCAAAGGGGAAAAAGATTGAAATACCCCTCGATCCGGACCGGGTTTCAAGAATGTTAGGTGTTCAGGTTGAAAAAAAGAGTATAGTGAAGATTTTACGCTCCCTTCAGTTTGAGGTGAATGAAACTGACAGCAAGAAAATGATGGTGACTGTCCCTTCATTCCGGGCGACAAAAGATGTATCGATACCCAATGATCTTGTTGAAGAAGTTGGACGGATATATGGATACGATAATATTAACCCTGATCTTCCGCGAATAAGCAATGATCCGCCGTACAGGGACGACCTCGTAAGTTTTATGAGGGAGGTTAAACTTTTACTTTCAAATGAGCTTTCTCTTACAGAGGTGTATACTTATTCCTTTCAGGATGACTCTGTGCTTACCCATTTTTATCCCGGGCAAACTCCTTTTTTAAACATAAAAAATCCTGTGAGCACAAACATGGTTAGACTCAGGCGGAGCTTGATACCCGGCCTCTACTCTCTTGTTGAAAAAAATATTCTTTATAAGAATGAATTCTCTCTGTTTGAAATCGGCTCTGTTTATAATCCCGAAGGAGCGGGTACTGATAAAAACAGCGGTCTTCCTGATGAACGTAAAATGGCATCCGCGCTTATAGTAAGAAAGACCGGAGGATCTTCTGTTTTCTTTGAGATAAAGGGGATGCTTGAGGTATTTTTTCAGAAATTGTACCTGACAGGGGCTGAGTTTGTTACCTTTGATTCTTTAAAAAAGTACGGAAGGTGTTATGACCTGAACAGCATAGGGGATATTGGTGTTTACCATTCAGGCAGAAGGGCTCTCCTTGCGGATGAAGATATATGTTTCGGTATTGCCTCTGAATTGAATCCAGGACTGCTTGGAAGGGTTGGGATTGATTTTAATATATACAGGGCAGCCATCTTCGATATAGACCTCGGGCTCTTAATGAAGAGTGTTCAAAGGGCCAATAAGGCTAAAAAGTACAGCAGGCTGCCGCGTTATCCTGAGGTTGTCCTGGCGTTTGCCGTTGTTGTCGATGAAGAGGTATCCGTTCGTGAGGTCAGGGATTACATTCTGTCGAGAAAGATGGAACGTAAAGGTACATCCTCATCCCTGATAGAGAGGGCAGCGCTCTTTGATATATACAGGGGAAAGCCCCTCCCTCAGGGTAAGAAGAACCTTGCTTTTAACGTTTATTACAGAAGAGACGACAGGACCCTGACAGAGAAAGAAGCAAACATCGTGCATGAGGATATTGCGGAAAGGATAAGGAAACATGGATGGGAGCTGAGGTGAAATGATATAAACTTGCAAAAAAGGGACCCTGATGGGCCCCTTTTTTAAACGTTTGATGATTTATTTGACCTTGATCTCCAGCAGTTTTGGTTTTTCCTTTTCAGGTTTCGGCAGACTCAGTGTAAGCAGCCCGTTTTTAAAACCAACAGAAATTTTTTCTGCATCGGTGTTCTCGGGAAGGACAAATGATCTACAAAAGCTGTAGCTCCTTCTCTCTCTCCTGAGGTAGCCCTTCTTCTCTTCCTCTTTTTCTTCACTTTTTTTCGATGAGAGTGTGAGTAAATTTCCCTCTACTTTAACTTCTATGTCCTTTTCTGTTAACCCGGGCAGCTCTACCTCCATGCTGTAACCATTCTCATTCTCTCTGACGTCAACCGCGGGTGTGCTGTTTTCTCTTGTAAAGGGAAAATCGTCAAGGAAAGAGTTGTATACTCTGTTCCAGGAATCATCAAAAACGCTCAACCATCTGTTCGGCCTGTATTTAATGATGTTCATTTTTAATACCTCCTCGGTTTTTTATTTTCACTTATATTAAAGCATAATCTGTGCCATATTTAGAAAAATAAATAATTTGTTATATATATAGAATTATCTAAAGTGCCGGTCATTCTGAGGAAAGTCATATACCTCTGAATTGTATCATATTGACAATATGGGTCATATTAGCCAAACGTGTGTATCATATTAACACAATAATTTACTTGTAAGCTGTGATTATCGGGTCTCTTGTCACCAAAATTTATTAAAACTTTTTTTACGAATTATGTTAATGGGTTACATAGGTTAACTTATAAAATAAGCATCCGATAATTTACAAAAGGCATAAAAAACCACAGAGGGGAGAAAATGGGTTTACTTTCAAAGGCACAAACGGTCAGTAAGAGAGAGAATGAGAAAAAGGAGTCAGGAGCGCCTGAGTCCGGTGCTTCTTCAGGAAGGACAGGACTGCTGGAAAAAGCTGAGAAACACAGAACAAAAGGGGAACCTGAACCGGAAGAAACGGCGCGGAAGGGCGGGCTGCTGGAAGAGGCGGCCCGGATCCTGAACGGTGAGGAGGATAAAGCCCTGAAAGAGGAGGGGGAGGAGCCCCTGTTTGTAGGAGAAGAGGCCCTGCGTGAAGGAGAAGAGCCCCTGTTTGTAGGAGAAGAGGCTCTGCGTGAAGGAGAGGAGCCCCTGTTTGTAGGAGAAGAGGCTCTGCGTGAAGGAGAAGAGGCTCTGCGTGAAGGAGAAGAGCCTGTCTATGAACCGAGAGGCGGGTTGCTGGAACAGGCAATTCTTATGAAGGAGAAAGAGGGAGGCGGACCCCTCGTACCGGCTGGAAAACCCGGCGAGCTCGAAGCCGCATTGAAGAAGGGCGGGGTTGTTACGGAGGGTCTTGAAGAAGCCGAGAAACCTGTTGCAGAAATAAAAGAGGAAGAGGAGGCTCCCGTTTCTCTTTCTGAAACGATTGAACAGTATCTTAATGAAAAGGACACCCTTCAGATAATCAGGCTTTTTAATGATGTTATTGGTAAAAAAGGATACGATCCTTTTTGCGAATCAGTAACAGAAATATTAACCAGGCTCGGGAAGGGTAAAATCGGAATTCTATTTGTTTACTATAAAGGTAAGTATTCTGTGGAATGTATATACCCTGAAGAATCATACGATAAAAAAACGGGAAAAATCAATTTCCGTGAGAATATAAAGTTCATTAAGTCATTGAAGGATGAAACTGTCATGCCTCTCAAATCGGGCAGTATAAAAGACGGGGCAGTCGTAAAGGAAACGGCTAAACTTGACTTTCTTTCACCATGGAACGCTTTTCCCTTTCCTTCCGGAGAGGAGCTCCCGGGCTTTATAATTGTGGGGAATCAGCCGAAAAGACCAAAGCTAAAAGCTGAAACCATCAACCTCTTTACCTATCTATCCGGTCTTTTTCTCAGCAAATATGTGCTTGAAGGTGCGTTTCAAAGGAATTTGGATAAGCTGAATACCGAAAGAAACGAAAGAGATGCCCTCCTTGACCTGTACAGTTATTCCGACAGGTCCGCTGAACTGCTGGAAGAAGATATGCTGGAAGACGCGATGCAGAATCTTTATTCCCTCCTCGAGATCGAAACGGCTGCCCTTGTAACAGGCTGGGGCGGGCGGGGAAAATTGAAGGTTGATGATAGTATTGGAATCCCGAAAAAAATACTGAATAAATACAGGGTCTCGAAGAGCGATAGGGGGATAAAGTCAATAATCGAGGGCCGTGAGCCTGCATTATTAACCGACGCGGCCAGTCGGATAAAAAAGCTTACAGGGAAAAAGGATGAGCAGTTAAAAACCTACATCGTCTGCCCCGTCATCTTCGGGGATGAAGTTCTGGGCATTCTGAATGTCCACAGGATGAAAGGCGCTTCGAAGAAGCTATCCAATGAAATAAAATCAAAACTGAAACACGGCACACGGAGCATTGCGCCATATATCATGTACAGGCAATTCAGAGGTTTAGACCCCTTTGATGTGCTGGAAGATCTGCTGACGCGGGAAATTAGAAGGGCGAAACGAAGCAGGCAGCCCCTCCATGTTGTGATGTTAACAATAGAAAATGGAAAAAAAGCTTTAAAAACACACGGATTCAGTAGATACTGGGGTTTTATTGAAAAACTGTATAAAATAATCGAAAAACGGGTCCAGAATAATGGTGTTTTTAAAGGTATTGAATGGAATAAAACGGTACTGTTGTTGAGAAAAATGGAAGACATTGAGGCGAATGCTGCTGTTAAGCAGGTAATAAGGGAGTTTCATGAAATATTTGAAGGTGAGAAAAAGGAAAAGGTCCTCCATCTTGTATCTTCTATAACGAGCTTCCCTAAAGAGAGTAAGGACCTAGCTGATATACTTGGCAATCTTGGTTAACTGTTCTCCCGGGAAATTATTTTTGAGTATAATACCTGCCAGATACTCCAATAACTATTCAGAAAACCTCAAATTTCTGCAGGGGGCATACCGCGATCTTTATAACAGGGTCCGGAGCTCTGCTGTAAATCTGTCACTGGAAAGTACAAAGGATGGTTCTTTAACGCTCAAAGTTAGAGGAGTGTATCTTGAATCAAAGTATTCCCCTGAGAAGAACGCGCTCAGATACATCAACGGACAGGTGACCCATGGGAAAACTGTCCTTTTTTTTGGAAGCGGCCTGGGGTATCATATCAACGCCCTTATCGGCAGGTATAATACGCCGGGCGTCCTGATTGAAAAGGACCTTGATGTTTTTAATGCGGCCCTGCATGTAATAGAACCGCAAATTTTCAGATCAGTCGTTCCTTTAATCGGAATCGGTGAGGAAGATCTTATAAAAAAAATCAGCTCTCTGCCCTTCGGAAAATTGTCGATTGTAAAACATCCTCAAAGTATTCAGGTGCACCGGGAATACTACCGTTTGATTGAAGAATCCATCAACAGGAAATTAAAAGAGTGGGCGGCTTCATCTGTTACAGAGAGGGCGATGCAGAGGCTGTGGGTAAGAAATATACTGAAAAATTCGGGCCAATTTAAGATAAGTTTCTATGGAACACACCAATTCGAAAAGCTTTTTAATGGCCCTGTTCTCCTCGCAGCTTCCGGACCTTTTATCGAAGACATAACCGGGGACTTGAAAATGTGGAGTAAGAAACTGCCGCTTTTTGCCCTGCTGCCATCTGTGCCATATCTTTTAAAAAACGGTATACAGCCGGATTTCATAATAACAACAGATGCCGGGTTCGGAAACAGGTACAGGTTTTTACGGGACTTAACAGTGCCGCTCATTTCTACATATTCCGCGGACACTTCAATACTAGAAAATTGGGCGGGGAATATCTATTTGATTTCCCACGGTCTTCCGCTGGAATGTAATCTTGGCAAAGCAAACAAGTTGAATCTGTATATTCCAATGCAGGGAACTGCCTCTTCAGTTATGATTTTACTTGCGAGGCTGATGGGATTTACAGAAATATACCTTGCAGGTTTTGATTTTGCCTTCCGGGGATTAAAAGATCACCATCAGGGGGCGGGCTTTGATAACTTTTATCTCGCGTCATCCACACGGCTTAAAAACTGGCCTACCGCTGTTTTCAGCAGACTGAAGCGGGACAGGGTTATCAGCACAGACGCGCAGTCGGGGCGCAGGCTGAAATCATCCCACAAACTACTACTGTACAAACAGTGGCTTGAAAGTGAAATTATATCTGACGATATATCCAGACTGAATGATGGAGCTTTCATGGATAAATTGAAAACAGCCTCATCGAATACTCTTTATTCATATGACAGTAAAATCAAATCAGAATTTCTTGGAAAGATGAGAGACACTGAAAAAATCAGGATCACAAAGGAAACAGTACTTGATGATATTCAAAAGATAAATCTCTCTATTGAAAAAAGCGGAGATATTGCAGAAAAAAGTGCTCTGTATGAGGTCTATCGGTTATTTTACGGGAATTTACCGGACTTCGTGAAAATAGAAGATATTGGAACAGATGTTGCCGTTGCGGTCAGGACCTTTCAGAAAAGATATGGTTGTATGGAGCGCTGATGAATATCTGTATAGAGAAATCGGAATCCGGTAAGGATAACCTTGTTGTAATAATCAACGGAAAGAGGCAGCCGATATACTCCAGGTACAATCCGGAGAGAGATGGCAACAGGTTTTATAAGGAACATTTCACAGAGGGTGACGATTTTTACATCTTTATCGGTCTGGGGCTGGGATATCACATAGAGCCGTTTTTGAACAATCCGCAGGTGAAAAAGATTATTATTATTGAACCTGTGGAGGAAATCTATTCAGAAGTAAAAAGCCTTGCGGGTATTAAGCAAATCCATGAAAGCGGGAAGGTTGAATTATTCAGCGGGAAAAATGTTCTTCAATTTATACCGGGTATAAAGGGGTGTTATGATTACCTTTTTTATAACAGGATCAGGGTATTGAGCTATAAACCTCTGGAGCGGATATTTTCATTACTTTATGCTGATATTGAAAGAGATATCAGAAAAGGGCTCGATGATCTTGTGAAAGACGGAGTGACAATTGGTAAATTTGCAAGGACATGGCTCAGGAATTTTTTTATCAATATAAAAAAAGTGGATAAATTAACCCCTGTTTTTTCTTTATTTAATCTTTTCAAAGGGGCCGCGGTAATTACAGGCGCAGGACCGTCTCTTGACAGGACCATAGATGATATTAAAAACCGCAGGCAGGATTTTTTTCTGATCGCGACAGATGCCTCGGTCAAACCACTGGTACGAAATGGCATTCTGCCGGATTTAATTGTCACCATTGATCCCCAGTCATTTGTACATTACCACTTTGATGGACTGGAGAACAGCTGTATCGATGATGTGCCCGCGGTTCTCAGTTTTTTAAGTTATCCCACCGTATTTGATATTTTTAAAAACAGGTATATCTTTTTCAGCCGGCACCCCACAACCTGTCTTTTTGATATGGCCCGTTTATATGAAAATAACGCGATATTAAACTACCAGGCTGTCTCTTCTATGGCCCTTAAAATTGCCCTGCATATGGGATTTAAGGATATTTATCTGACAGGCTTTGACTTTTCTTACCCTGAAATGAGGATGTACGCGAAGGACACGTTCTTTTATGACTACACACTGATGAGGTGTGTGAGGTTTTGTCCTTTTCAAACCCTGGAAGGGAGAACGCTTTTAAGGAGCTCAAAGAAAATTACAGGTCCGGGTGAGCTGCCGCTGTATACAAGCTTGAATCTTCTTGATTACCTTCAGGAGCTGGAAAGTGTTATTCAGGAGGCTGCAGGTTTTAATGGTGTGAGGATCAAAACCTGGAAGACACTTGGTATGCCGATAAAGGGCGCGGATTATGTAAAGGCCCCCTCTTTCGGTAAAATTTCAGGGATGGTTAAAAAAGAGATGGCCGGTATGCAGGTATCGACCGGAGCCAGGCCGGATGAAGGGAAGTTTAACGCGATCGCGGTAACTCTTGCAATCAGGAATAGAATATTTAAAAGCATATCACAGAAAGAAAAGGCATTTGACAAATCCATTGAATATCTTGATAAAAAAGATTTGAGAATATGGAAGATAACTTAAAGTTTAAAATACACAGTTCCGATATATAAAGACAAACAACTCAGGGGTAACTAATGGACAGGGACCGGATAACCTCCTACAGGGAAACGCAGATTAAGACCGCATCAAAGGGAAAGCTTGTCGTTTTCCTTTACGATGGACTTATAAGATTTCTGGATATAGCCCTGGAGAGCTTTCCTCTTAAAAAGTATGATGTCGTTAATAACAATATTCTTAAATCTCAGGACATTATTTCAGAATTAATCATGTCACTGAATTTAGATGCAGGGGATATGAGCAATAAACTGCTGAGTATATATTCTTTTTTCAATACTAAACTCATTGAAGGAAATGTTCAAAAAGATCCTGAACCGGTTAAATTTGTCAGAGATATGATAAGTGAACTGAGAGATGCATGGAATGAAGTGGCAAAAAAAAGCGGTACCCCGGACATGAATGACATGAAAAGAGAGGGGGGTATAGATGTTGCTGGATAAAAGGGAAATTACCCTGGAGAATCTCGATTATATAAAGAAAGCCTACCTGAAATTGATTATTCTCAAGCACCTTCAGCAGGATGCCTGTGAGGGGGCTTTTTTTGAAAACCTTCACGAGTTTACGGAAAATGAAAGACTGATAATAGAAGATATTAATGGGATCATGAAATATATTGTTCCCGACCTTGTAATATTAAAAGGGGATCCCGGGATCCGGGAAAAAGTTTCGGAAATAGACCGCCTGCAGACATCGATTATTCAGAGAAGTCTGGGGTTAAGAAAGAATCTGAGTAACAGGATTATCCGGACAAAAAAAAGCCTTGAAAATTTGAAAAGGTTTTCAGTGTCCCCGATGTATTCGATTCCTTCTATAGTAAACATGCGCGCGTGAAAGCCCATTTTATGAGAATGCACCAGGCTCCTCACGTTGCCAGCGCGCCGCCCACACCATTTTTAAATTAATCTTTGAAAATAATTTAATTTTCTGTTATGGTTACATAAGAAAACCTGCGGGCGAATAGGATAATATTATGAAAGATGTTTTATATATAATCGACGGGCACGCGCTCATATACAGGGCGTACTACGCTTTTATTAAAAATCCCCTTGTGACAACGAAGGGGGAGAACACGTCGGCAATTTTCGGATTCATGAGAATGGTACTGAAACTGATAAAAGACCGAAACCCTGGCTACTTTATTTGTGTTTTTGATTCAAAGGTGAAAACCTTCAGGCACGAGCTGTATCCCGAGTATAAAGCGAAGAGATTGAAAGCGCCTGACGACCTTATTGCCCAGGGGGATACAATCAGGGCTCTTGTTGAGAAGCTTGGAATATCGAAACTGGAAATGGACGGATATGAGGCTGACGACATAATGGGAACTCTGTCAGTGAAAGCGCAGAAAAACGGATTTAAGAGTATCATTGTTTCCGGGGATAAGGATATTTTGCAGCTTGTAAATGACAGCACAACAGTACTGGCAAATAAGAAGGGCGTTTCCGAGTTCGATACTATGGACAGGGAGAAGATCTTTGATAAATGGGGTGTTTGGCCGGAAAGGATGATAGACCTGCTCGCGTTAATGGGCGATAAATCCGACAATATACCCGGCGTAAGGGGGATCGGACAGATTTTCGCGGTAAAGCTTGTGCAGCAGTTTGGCAGTATTGAAAACCTGTTTGAAAATATTCAGGATGTTGAGAGTGAAAGGACAAAGAATCTTCTTGTCCAGGGCAGGGAGGACGCGTTTTTAAGCAAGCGCCTTGTTACTCTTAAAAAAGATTTGCCTTTAGATTTTAAGATAGCTGATTACGGATTGGAGGGCTTCCCGAAAGAGGAGGGAATTGCTTTACTTGAAGAAAAGGAGCTCAATTCAATTGCCGCCGAGCTCAGGGGATCGCCTGCCGCTGAAAAGATAACCGAACAAAGCAGGGGTAAATATTCTTTAATCGAAAACGAAATAGATTTTTTTAAATTGAAGGAAAAAATCCTGAAAGCTGAATTAATATCCCTTGATACTGAAACCACAGGCAAAGATCCGGTAGCCTCGGATGTTATCGGCATATCGGTTTCTCTTGACGAAGGTGAGGGATATTACATCCCGGTTGTGTCCAAAACGGGCAGAGCTAAGGGGTATAATTTTCTAAAAACGGAGTTAAAGGGTATCCTTGAAAATGAAAAGATTAAAAAGGTCGGACAGAACATAAAGTATGATTTTGTTGTTCTGTTAAAATATGGAGTGTTTGTGAGTGGAATTGCCGGAGATTCTATGATAGCCGCTTATCTCCTCAATCCTCAGAAGCAGAGGTACAGTCTTGATGACCTTGCTATGGAGTATCTAAATTACAAGACAATTCATTATTCTGATATTGTGAAAGGCAAAGATGAGACTCTCCTGGATTATCCATTGAAAGATGTGGCCAGGTACGCGGGTGAAGACAGCGATATAGCCTTAAGGCTAAACAACATGTTAAGGAAGAAGTTAGAGGAGGAGAAACTCCTGGACCTGTATACCGGCATTGAAATTCCGCTCCTCGTCGTGCTGGGGAAAATGGAAAACAGGGGAGTGCGTATAGATTCGGGTTACCTGGAAAAAATGAGTGTCGCCTTCAGTGAAGAGATCGCGGAAATCGAGGGACAGATATTTGAAATCGCGGGAGAGGAGTTTAATGTCAGATCCACAAAACAGCTTTCAGGTGTGCTTTTTGAAAAAATGAAACTCCCGGTGATAAAGAGGACAAAAACCGGAATATCCACCGATGAATCTGTTCTTGCAGAGCTTGCTCATTCACATGAAATCGCTCAGCTTCTTCTGAGATATAGAATGCTTACAAAACTGAAATCAACATACATTGATTCCCTCCCTTCTCTCGTAAATCAAAGGACCGGAAGGATACATACTTCTTTTAATCAAACGGTCGCGACAACAGGGAGGCTTTCTTCGAGTAAACCCAATCTGCAAAATATACCGATTAGGGAAAAGGAAGGAAAAGCAATAAGAAGAGCTTTCATCCCGGAAGATGGATGGCACCTGGTTTCTGCCGATTATTCACAGATCGAGCTCAGAATACTTGCTTCACTCTCCTCTGATGAAACTCTCATCCGTACTTTCAGGAACGATGGAGATATTCACACAGAAACTGCATCCCTGCTCTTTGGAGTGGACCTTGAGGAAGTCCGGGAGTATCAAAGGCAGGCGTCAAAAACCATAAACTTCAGTATTATATACGGAATAAGTCCCTTTGGACTTTCAAAAAGACTGGGTATCTCCAGAAAGGAGGCTGCCCGGTTTATCGAAATGTACTTTGCCAGATACAGCGGGGTGAAGAGATATTTTGAGAGTGTTGTTGAGAAAGTTAAGGAAAAAGGCTATGTGGAGACCCTGCTCGGGAGAAGGAGATACGTCCCGGACATTCACTCACAAAACAGGAATATCTTTGAGGCGGCAAGAAGAATTGCAATCAATACGCCGATACAGGGGACAGCAGCGGATCTGATCAAAAAGGCAATGGTAACTATTGATGAAGAGCTAAATAAACTGGGTTTTAAGAGCAGAATGATCATACAGGTACATGATGAGCTCCTGTTTGAATCGCCTGATAATGAATACAGGGCCCTCATAAAAATGGTGAAGGAAAAAATGGAAAATGCTCTTGTCTTTAATGTACCGTTGAGAGTAAATATATCTGTAGGGGACAACTGGGAAGAGGCGCACTGAGATGGTCATCGGCATAACCGGTATTTACTGCTCGGGTAAGAGCATTGCTAGTTCTATCTTCCATGACAGCGGCTTCAGGGTTATAGATGTGGACAGCATCGGGCATGAAGCGCTTGAAGTAAAAAAGGACGAAATTGTCCGCGCTTTTAGTGAGAGGGTATTGAAAAAGAATTTGATCGATAGAAAGGAGCTTGGAAAAATAGTTTTCAACAGAAATACAGAAATGAAAAGGCTGGAATTGATTGTCCATCCCTGGATGGTAAAAAGAGTTAAGGGCCTCGTTAAAAATGATGGGGACACTGTTATCAATGCCGCGCTTCTTATTGAAATGGGCCTGCATGAGGTCTGTGATTTTGTACTGGGCATAAATATAAATAAAAATATCGCGGTTGAACGCGGCATGGCGAGGGATAATCTGTCAAAGGATGAAGCTTTACGGAGGTTAAGATCACAAATCTCTTTAAAGGAGAAATTACATTTTGTCGATAAGGTTATTGATAATAAGGGGAATGCCGGCGAGTTTAAAGAAAAGGTTAGAAGAGTTGTTGAGACTGTAAGATCAAAGGTCTAAATATGGAAGACGATAGAAGAAGACCCAAGGAATTTTACCAGGTTACTCTTGATACAGGCAGGATTTTCTGGATTTCCTTTTTTATTGGTATCGCTGTAATCGGGATATTTGTCTTTGGATTTTTTGCGGGAGGAGGGAAAGTATTAAGGGATATTTTTGATATTGATAAATCTGAAGTTATAAAAACAGAAGAAATAACTGAAGAGGAAAAGGAGAAAGGCGGAGAGCTTGCTCTTCTTGATCTCCTTGAGGAAAACCTTAGAGCAGAAACCCGTTATATAGATATAAACAGTATAGAATCTGCCGCTGAGGAGCTTCAAAAAAAGCCTCAACCTGATGTTTACTTTGAAGAGCAGCAAACAGTCAAGGATACATTCGAAGAGCCAGAGCAGGTTAAAGCTCTGGTGCCGGATGAACCGTACCACGAAAAAACTATTCCATATGTGGAAAGAGGGGATTATTACATACAGGTTGCCTCTTTCAATGAAAAAGCCAACGCGGAGAGTTTTGCTAAAAGCCTTCGCAAGAAGATGTATAAGGTTATTATTGAGGAAGCCCTTGTTGAGGAGAAAACCTTTTTCAGGGTGAGAGTCGGCCCTTTTGAGACAAAGGGGATAGCAGCCAATACAATGGCCGCAATGAAGAACAGGTACAGTATTAAGGACCCCTTTGTGTTAAAAAAGAATTCCTGAATTTAAAATCCCGCTGTTTTATTTAATCGTAGTTCGTTTAATACAAAAATCTGATTGTTTCAATTACCCATGGTTAATCATCATTTCTCATTATCCAATCGTAATCCCGTGTAACATAAAACCTGGCAGCAGGCCTCCCTCTTCCTTGACGGCACGTTCTTTTAAGGTTAATTTTAAAGTGACTGTTAAAGGGCAGGCATTTACTATGGAAAACAGGGTAAAAAATGAATTGAAATATCTCCGGAAGCCTTCATGGCTCTCAAAAAGGATAGTATATACCGATGAAAGGCATGAAGTAAAAAAAATACTCGGTAAATTAGGTTTGAATACTGTATGCAAAAGCGCGCGATGCCCGAATCTCTCAGAATGTTTTTATCATAAAAGGGCGACCTTTTTAATTCTTGGAAACAGATGTACCCGCGGTTGTACCTTCTGCTCCGTGAAAAAAGCGGAGCCCGGTGAGGTAATCCCCCTGTGTAAAGACGAACCTGAGAAGGTGTATCAGGCTGTGAAGGCACTAAAACTGGAGTATGTTGTAATTACTTCGGTCACAAGGGATGACCTGAATGACGGGGGGGGGCGGCAATTCGCACTCACCATAAGGAAATTGAGGGAACTTGATTATGGGGTTAAGATTGAAGTTTTAACTCCTGATTTTCAGGGTGATGTGAGGGCAATAAATGCAGTGGCAGACGCCGGCCCTGATGTATACAATCATAATATCGAGACTGTGCCGCGATTGTATGAAAGGGTGAGGCCGGGCGCGGAATATAAAAGATCCCTTTCTCTTTTAAAACATGTAAATAACAACTATCCTGAAACATTTCTTAAGTCCGGGTTAATGCTGGGACTCGGGGAAAAAGAAAATGAGGTGCTTGAGGTTCTTGAGAGCTTAAGGGAATCCGGATGCAGTGCTGTCACCATTGGCCAGTATCTAAGGCCCGGCCTATGGAACATCCCTATCCACGAATATATAACTCCTGAAAAATTTAAATTTTACGAAGAACAGGCAAAAAAGATAGGATTCCTGTATGTCGCTTCAGGACCGTACGTCCGGAGCTCATACATGGCTCACGAAGTTTACAGGGATCTGTTAAAAAAAAGCTAAAGTCGTAAAAAAAACTGAATTGAGTATTGACAGAATACAGTATAACGTCCTATACTTAAAAGAAAGGCCATTATTTATCGAGAAATTTTCAAATAGCATTAAAAAATTGTAAACAACTTACCGATATAGTATGAGTAGATAAAAGTCTATCTGACGGTGCAATAAAAAGCAGGAGTTATCAGTATATAAGCAGATTTTGTCTTTATTAACCTTCATTATCTTAAAGGAGTAATGTGATGAAGCTCAGAAACTTCTCTCTTTTAATATTGGTTTTTCTATTCTTATTTCCAACATTTGTTTCCGCCCAATATTTTACCGATGTACTGGGAAAACGTTTCAAGATGGAGGATATCAGGTCCATAATTTTGGAGGATTTTGAGACTAACGATAAAGAGTGGACCGTATCGGCTTCCCGTTTTACCAAAGAAGGTTTTCCGCAGTTAAAATCGGGTATAGAGGGGATTCCTGCCGCGCTTACAGGGGCATACCCTTCGGCGGAAAACAAGTACATCTTTGGTGTAAGGTCAATTTTTACAAGAAGAGGATATAACAAGGTATGGATTTATCCCTCGGAAGAGATTGTAATTCCGGGTAGAGCAATGAGGCTTGATGCCTGGGTGTGGGGTGGAAATTATTACTATAACCTGGAAGCTCATGTTCGGGATTATACCGGAGTTGTGCATATACTTCCTCTGGGGAGTCTTCATTTTATTGGATGGAGGAACTTAAATATCGATATTCCGAAACAAATTCCTCAAGAAATGAGATATCTTCCCATGGAAAAACCACTCACGTTTGTGCGGTTCGCGATATGGACCGAACCCACAGAAAGGGTGGATGATTTTGTGATTTACTTTGACCATTTAAAAATATTGACTGATGTTTATAAAGAGCGCTTTGACGGTGATATATTAGCAGACACCTCCAGAGATATATGGAGCTCTAATTCTGAAACTGCGGGTGCTGAATAGTATTTAGATAAATTGTGATAGCAATCCGGTAGTAATTACCAGGAATGAAAAGGAGATAAAATAAATGATAAAATCAGTGTGTGTAATAATAGTAACGCTGTTTATTACGGTATTTATCCCTTTCTCGGTACTTGCACAGGAGCAGGATACAGAAAGTCTTCAGGTGGGGGTGCAGACTGGCACCCAGCTTCTGGCAGATATTCCGGTCTCTCATTTTGAAGATGCAGATACCTGGGCAGGTTATATGTCGGTAGATAAGGGAATAATTTTTTCCATGAGGAGAAAAGGAAGGCCGCTTGAAGTGCCTGAAATTGACCCGAATGATAATACCCGGAATGATTATGTCCTTGGTGTGAAAGTCGCGTTTACTCAAAGGGGATATTCTCATTTTAGTTTAACTCCGTCCAGGCCGGTAAAGATTCCCGGGATTACAAAGGCTGTCACCCTATGGGTATGCGGAAGGAGTTTTAAACATAGATTATATTTAAATATCCTGGACTATAAAGGCGAAAAAAGAATACTGGATATGGGGCTGCTTGATTTCGTTGGCTGGAAAAAGATCTCGATCGCAATACCTGTATCCATCGAACAGGATAATTACAACAATACGGAGTGGAGAGGAATAAGCTTTACCGGATTTGTTGTTAAGTGTGATCCTTCTGAAAGTTACGGCGTTTATTATGTATATTTTGATGAATTAAGGGCTATTACAGACATTTACAATGAAGAATACAGGGATGAGGATGATATGAACGATGGCTGGTGATCAATAGAGTACAGAATCCCCTAATTCGTTCTCCTAACGATGAACATTATTGCTATATACTTCAATTGAATGTTGATTCAGCGCTGTCAGTCACAAAAAAGAAACTCGGCAATTAATTTTTAAAAATAATCTCTATTCGTTTTGGCGAATAGAGATTATTTTTGTCTGTGAAGGTTCAGGGGCGGTTATGGGAGAAGACAAAGAGCTGAGACAGGAGCTTGGGAGCAAAACGATGGTTTTAAAACAGCTTGAGGGGGTGTATAATACATCTGGTGATATGCTTCAAAAAAAGAGGGTATTGAAAGAAATAAAAGAAGTTAAACAAACTATAGAAAAAATAAAGGGAAGGATAATCATCCTCGGGATTGAGAATGACCTGCTTGAGGAAGAAAATATTAATAATCCTGGCCTGGATTCAGTTTTGAACGTGGTCCAGATCGCAAAATACAGAGAAGATTCCAGGGACAGAGAGATTGACGCTGTGACCTCGTACATGGAGTTTTTTGAAAGGAACTACTTATCCATTCTAAGTGAATACCACATTAAGCTTGACTTTAATCATTCCATAAAAAGAGATGTTTTCTATCCCAGGTTCATGGAGATAAAAAAGATTTTAAAGGAGTATGATTATGAATTAGATGTTCTCAACAGGGAGGAATATAACAATATCGCTTTCTACAGGGATAAATCCATAATACATAAGATAAAGCATAGATATCTTTTATCACTGGACCGGTTTTTTAAAGATATAAGAACTTTTTTGAACGTACTGGTTGATGATTTTAATAAGGGGGGCATTGTTATTCTTCATCCCCAGGATTTTTTAAGTTTCAGTGAATTTGAAAAAGATAGAAGGCTTGAAGGATATACTGTAATTGATGTAATCAAACAGATGTATTTATTTGCTGATGAATTTACCCGGTTTCTAGGTTTACCGAATATGTAGCCTGAGTGTAAACCGGGTCAGGTGGTTTTATTGTTGAGTAGTTTTTTATGTAATTAATATATAAAAAAGGGACACGTGAAATGCAGGATCCTCAGAGAAGTGAAGAGGCAAACAGTACAATTGGTTTAAATTCACATTTCGAAGGCAGATTCGCAGTAAAGGGTGCCATAAGAATTGACGGGAAGTTTGAGGGAGAAGCGCTTATAGTGGATAAAGTTTTCATAGGACCAAAAGGCAGGGTGAAGACCAATATCAAGGCGTCCAGTGTTGTTGTCGAAGGAATAGTTATAGGTAATATCCATGCCACAAACAGAGTTCTTCTTCTTCCGACAAGCAGGATACTTGGAGATATTCAAACACCCGAGTTAATTATTCAGAATGGTACAATCCTCAAAGGAAGATGTATTATAAGTCATGAGTCTGAGCAGGATGCGAAAGAGTTGATTTTGAACCTCTATGAACAGGACGAAGCCTGATTCAAATTGCTGCCCGTGAAATTTTCAGTACTCCCGGTTACTTCCAGCATGAAAGAGAGATGTTTTTTCTTGACAGAATTTCCAGGTATTATAATATCAGCGTTGTATTAATCTGTGACCCCGGTTGAAATGCAGGATGTGCCGGGAGAATGGAAATGTCAGGCTTTGCCCGCCTTGAATCAAGCATTCCGGTTGTGGGAGATCTGGGTGTCCTCTGGCCTGTGATCGCGCATAATGTCTCAGGAGCGCTGGGAATTGAGCTTGATTTTATCTCCTACCCGCAGGAGACGGAGCAGGGTAAAGAAATGAGAGAGTGGATCGTGGAAAAGGTAAACGTATTGAACATGCAGCAGATGCGGGAGCAGAGCAGAAAAATAGACAGGTAAACTTGTAAATGATGATTAGAATTTATTTCCTGCCTCTTATTAATGGATAAAATTAGAAGGGAAATCATATGAAGGTGATTGGAGTAATACCCGCCCGTTATCATTCCACACGTCTTCCAGGAAAACCGCTGGCAGACATCAATGGAAAACCGATGATTCAGCATGTATACGAAAATACGGCACATTCTTCCACGCTGGATGAGGTCATAGTGGCCACTGATGATAAACGGGTGATTGAGGCTGTTGAAAAATTTGGTGGTAAGGCCCAAATGACATCAAAGGACCACTCCACAGGCACTGACAGGGTAGCCGAAGTTGCGGCAAAACTCGATGTCCGGATCGTGGTAAACATTCAGGGAGATGAACCCTTTATAAATCCGGGGATGATAGATGAAATTGTCACTCCTCTGCTGAAGGATGAAGATATCCCTATGAGTACGCTCAAGCATGAAATTACAGAAGAAGAGGATCTCAATAATCCGAACGTGGTCAAAGTCGTCACAGACAGTGCAGACTTCGCTCTCTACTTTTCCCGTTCTCTTATACCCTATCCTCGATACAAGGAGAATCACCATGCCTATGAGCACATTGGAATATACGCATATCGAAAGGATTTCTTCCTTCGTTTTTCCGGTTTATGCCCAACCGGTCTTGAAGAAACTGAAGCCCTTGAACAGTTGCGGGCTCTGGAAAATGGTTACAAAATAAAGGTAATCCTCACTAAACAGGATTATATTCCTCTCAGCGTTGATACGCCGGGCGATCTTGAGAAAGCTCGTGGATACGCCCGGCGATCTTGAGAAAGCCCGTGGATACGCCCGGCGATCTTAAGAAAGCCCGTGGATACGCCAGTAAAGGGTAAGGAGGTATGAAAATATGTCTGAATGGAAGGGTATAATCCCGGCAATGATAACACCCTTGAAGGATAGTGGAAGGAGTGTTGATCATGAAGCTATGCGGAATTATTGTGACTTTTTAGCCGAAAAGGGGGTGCATGGAGTATTTTGCGGAGGAACAACCGGTGAGGGCCCTCTGCTGTCTCTCGCGGAAAAAAAAGAAATCGCGCGAACGGTCGTATCACAGATGAACAGTAAAGTCCGGGTAATTATTCAAACAGGCTGTATAACAACAGATCAGACGGTTGAGCTCACAAAATATTGCCGGGATACCGGTGCCGATGCGGCAGGCATAGTCCTGCCCTATTATTACCATTTTGATGATGATCGGTTGTTCGCATATTTCATGGAAATCGCGGAATCCGTACCTGACTTTCCTATCTTTATTTATAATATTCCTCAATGCACCTGCAATAACGTGAGCCTCCCGCTTTTCAGGAGACTCCTTGAAAATATTGAGAATATAGTGGGGATTAAAAACAGTAATCCCGATATATTCCAGGATACCGAGTTTGTTAAAATCGCGAAAGACCGATGTTCACTGTTTGTAGGGAGTGACGGGCTCATTCTTGCCGGTCTATCTATCGGGGCGCGTGGATTGGTCTCCGGCAATGCCTCGGCTTTTCCCGAACCCTACCTGGATATATACAGGGCGTTTGTGAAGGGTGATATTGAAAAAGCACGGGAGCACCAGTATTTTATTGACAGGCTTAGAAATGTGCTGGCAAATGGACGCGATAACGCTTCATTTAAAAAAGCCCTGAGTTTCAGGGGGATTAATGCCGGCAGTGTGAGGAGCCCGGACAGAGACCTTTCAGATACAGAAGCGCAGAGTTTAAAAAACAGCCTGAAAGAGCTTGGATTAATTTAAATTTTCAAAGGGGAATGTGGTATGGAAAGGACAGTTTTTCTCACCGGAGGTGCGGGTCGCATCGGTAAATTGGTGTTACAGCAGTTGCTTGAAAGAGGGTACAGAGTGAGGGCTCTCATACACCGACATGAGCCTGAAGGGATTTCGGGTAAAAATCTTGAATTAATCAGGGGCGATATTCTGGATCAGAATGGGTTGAAGGAAGCGGTAAAGGGGTGCCGGTTTATCTGCCATCTTGCTGCCGCATGGGACATGTTCCCGCCTGCGGTTTTTGAGAAGGAAAACAATCAACTGTTTGAAAGCGTTATCCGGGGGACATACAACCTGCTTGAAGCATCCTGTTCGCTTGAAGGGATCAAGCTTTTTCTCTATGCCAGTACCGATGCTGTGTATGCTACCGGGCCCAGGAAGTTTGATGCTCCAATTACCGAGGACACGGGACTGTTTCCTTCCCGGTTTTATGCGCTATGTAAAATTGTATGCGAGTCGATGTGTAAACAGTACGGCAATTTATACGGGCTGCCATGGCTCATTGTCCGGATATGCTGGGCCCTAACAGAGGATGAGCTGTTGAGGGTTTATAGTTATGAGTTCTGGGAAGATTCTTTGAGCACTGAAGACAGAGAAAGGCTCGCGCCCGGACTTGCAAATGGGAGGGGGGTTTTTGCTCCCCTTTTACAGAATGGGGAATCAGGTATAGACCATATAGCAGATCCGCAGGACATTGCCGATGGGATCGTTCTCGGTATTGAAAGATACGAATCCGCGAAAAATAATACTTTCAACCTGGCAGGCCCTGCTCCGTTCCGGTACCTTGATGTCATTGAAAAGGTTGCTCATGGATTGGGGGTGCCCTGGGACAGCGCAAAAGTGGATGATTTCCAACCCTACGAATTACGAAATGACATGGCGGAAAAGTATCTCGGGTACAATCCAAAATATACCATGGAATTGATGATTGAAAAGGCCCTTCTCACAGACCTCAATAGACGGCCGTAAAAGTCATGCCTGTGGTGTACCATGTGTTTCATCAAAATTATTCAGGCGAATAATTTGGTATACCATCCTCGTTCCAGTTTCTCAGGGCATAATATTTTTTTATACTATTTATGTACTCCTCTTTTAATACTGTTCTGCCCCCTGAATTTTTGGAATTATTGGGTTCTGAAAAGAATCTCTCGGGCAATAAGTCATCTTTCATCGTTAATCCCGCTTTTATGTTGTACCACCTGCCCGCCGATATTATGTTGTTGGCTATATCTTCAAAATCATTTTTATTCTTTTGAACTCCTGTAAGCAGGTAGAGCATTTTAGAATAATCCTCCCAGGTCAGCAGGTCCCTGTTGAGGAACCTGCAGAGGATAAAGCAATCCGCTACGGCATTGAAGTTTATCATATTGAATACCAGTTCCGGCTTCTTATCAAGGGAAAATCTATCAAGGGATTTATTATCTCCGGCTATTTCAAAATCCCGTGCTGATCCTGAAATATCCCTTGCGTACGCGTTGGAGCTCAGGTGAGTCGCCCCCCTGTTTCCTATCCCGTATGTGACTGCCATGGACCCGAGCCCTCTTGGATCATAACCCGCGGGTTCCAGTCCCTTCACATGAATTGAAAGGTCATTCAGGCTGAAAAAGTCTGCTGTACTTTTCAGCCCTTCTCCGATAATATGCCATTCATCATTTCTTTCGATAATTTTACTGATAAATAAAAGCATCCTTTCAGTATCGCCATAGTCGATATGCAGCTTATTCGGTATTCTTTTCTGTTCGGTCGCATCCATCAACAATCCGAGAATGTTTCCCGTATGCATTGTATCGAGGCCCAGCCTGTCACAAACGTCATTTAATTTAATAATATCTCTAATGTCACCGGCATCACACAATCCACCAAAAACATATATAGTTTCAAATTCAGGTCCGTCAATTTCAATGCCGGCATAGGGCCCGTCATTTATTTTATTAATGTGAGCGCATCCGATGGAGCAGCCGAAACACCTGGTCTGCCTGACGAGTGTATTTTTGCTTATATAATCAAAATTAATTCTATCCGGATGTTCAGCCTCTCCCCTGTGCCAGTAATGGCTGGGAAAAACACCAAGAGTGTTGGCCCTGGATACAAAGCTTACCGTGCCCGCTAAAGGATATACATGCCCGGTGCCCGGATGCTCCTTGATCCGACTGTTCAGCTCCTTCAAGTATATTTTCAGGCCTTCAGGGTCATGGACTTCAACACTGCCGGTACCGACAAGGGCTATCGCCTTCAGTCTCTTTGATCCCATTACCGCGCCGGAACCCATACGGCCGAAATGCCTGTGTAAATCATGGCCGATGCAGGCATATCTTATGAGGTTTTCACCCGCGGGGCCAATGGACAGGATTTTAGTCTTATTTCCAATTTTAATTTTTAAAAGTTTTTCCGTTTCGTAAATATCCCCTCCCCATAGGGAAGAGGCGTCTTCAATTGAGACATGTTCATCGATGATTTTTATATAAACCGGTTTTACGGACCGGCCTTCAATCACAATAATATCATATCCGGCTTTTTTCATGAAATGACCGAAACTTCCTCCCAGGCCGGAATCAATCATTACACCGTTAAGAGGTGCTTTCGCGAAAAGTCCGGATCTCGTCGAAGTAGGAATAGATGTTCCTCCCCCCGGACCGGTCACTATGATTAACTTATTTTCAGGGGACAGGGCGTCAATCTCCGGAGGATTTTCATGACAGTTAAGCCATGTTCCAAATCCCTTTCCCCCTATGTAATTATTTATTAAAAAAGGATCTAAATTCTCTCTCCACACTTTTCCGTGAGTAAGATCGATTCTTAAAATAGTGCCTCTATATCCTTTCATTATGGCTCCTTACCATCATTTGCAAAACCTGTCGAACATCAGGCCGTGACGAAGGCCCATATCACTTATTGTAATTTTTTCCGAGTGCAGCTTGTTCATTATTGCTTTTAAAATGCCAGTCCCTGCAAACATTACGCCAGCCCGTTTCGGTTGAAGGCCCCTAATTTTTTTCCTTTCTTCAGCAGTCTTCTCTTTTAAATCAATCATTATACTATTTAATTCTTCAAGGCTGATCTCCGATCCATGAACAATCCCTGGGTCGTATTTTTCCAGCTTGTGCTTCATCGCCCCTAGATTCGACATTGTGCCCCCCACGCCGACAAGAAACAGTTCCTTGAATGGAGGAGAAACATGTTTAAACTCATCGTTAAGATGATCCATCATTTCATTAAACTCTTCGTCCCTGACAGGGTCTGCATGCAAGAACCGCTCAGTCATTTTCAAGGCACCGATTTTAAGACTGAAACAATCCAAAATTTGAGCTTGTTTTCCGAAGATAAACTCTGTACTTCCACCTCCAATATCTATGATGACTGTCTCACGGTTGCCGAGATTCAGGCCGCCAACAACGGCAATAAATGAAAGCCGTGCTTCCTCCTCTCCTGGAATGATATCAATCTGTATACCTGTCTCATCCCTGACCATGCTTAAAAACTCATCCGAATTCTTTGATTCGCGAAGAGCTGCCGTTCCCACAGCCGCATATTCTTCCACATTATTTTTTTCAATCAACTGTTTAAAATCCTTAAGGGCATCGAGGGTTCTCTTCATTGCATCCGCTTTCAATACTCCCGTATTAAATACATCCTCCCCAAGCTTTGTAATCTCCCCTTTATCCAGTATTACTTCCTCGCTTCTGCCGGATTCAACCTTCGAGATAAATAGTAAAACCTGGTTTGATCCGACATCAACAGCGGCAAAGTTCCCCATTTTTTTCTCCTCTACAGTTGGCCCATTCTTATCCGTTTCAGGGCTTTTACATAGTTAATGTTTTCTTTTCCCCACAACCCCATTTTCCGGACAGTCTGCTTTACCTTTTCAGGGTCAGGGAGTTCGGCTGCAACAGTTTTAAACAGCCTTCCATCTACCTTTACTGTTGTGTATTCGATAATGCACCCATCAACATCATACAGATCTCTATTCTTATCCACATAAAAAACTAATAGCTTTTCATCTTTATTTACAAGGTCTATAAACTCATCGAAGGTATAGCTGTCTTTCTCAAATTCCGGGGCTGAGATGTTAAAAACCTTGTATAATTCTATAAGCTCTTCTCTCGGAAGGGGGAAAGATGCCTTTTTAAACGGTTTTCATTGTTCAAGTTTATCATCATTTACAAGCTGAAGTGATTTTATGCCCATCTCGTTTTCTCTTACTTTCGTATTCTCATCACATTCTGTTGACAGCACATACACTTCAGAGCTTTCGACGTGCCTCGTGTGCTCATAATCTTTAAAATCAATATCAAGTGCGAGGTCCTCTCCCCAGGTCCTCCACTCCCATCTGGGAATCACTTCTGCCATGGTCGACTCCTATAAAAAGTGAGGTTTGATTTTGTGGGTATTCAGGTTAAGACGTCCCGGGTCAGACCCGAGAGCGTATGCTGCGAGTTCCGCTATATGAAATACAGGGATGGTGCGCATATTCCTGTTCTTACGCTTCAGTAGAGCCTGGCCTGTATCGAACTGTGTGAAACAGGCAGGACAGGTGACAGCCAGGGCGTTAATTTCTGCTTCGTTCATCCAGCCTAACTTTTCAGCCGTTATCTGAAGCGCTTCTTCCGACCTGCCCGTGTTAATGCTAAGAGCAGCACCGCAGCAAAGTTCCTGCCGGCTGTACTCCATGACTTCAGCGCCCAGTGATTCGAGTACAAGTTCCATAGTCTCCGGCAGCGGGAAGTACGTGTCCTGCTCGCGGTCAAGCATAACCGAAGCCGGCCTGAGATAATGGCAGCCGTAATGAGTGCCTATCCTCATGTTTATAAGAGGGTTTATAAGTTTCTCTTCCATGAGGTCAAGGTATTCATCACGGGCAAGCAGTTCAGGCAGGTTGAATATTTTTCCCGTGCCTTTGAGATCCATCTCATATCTGGAAAGGACCTTCCGGACTGAAAGAAGCTTTCCGGTGTTATTTTTCAGGATGCAGGCGGTTTCCCGCAGCGTGTTCGCGCAGCCTGAGCACGTAGTTACGATATCGAGGCCTTGATCCTCTGCAAGGCTGAGGTTTCGGGCCGCAAGGGTAAGCCAGGAATCAAAATGGACTTCTTTAAGTCCCGTCGGTGAAGGACAGCAGCTGAACTTCATGTCAACAAGTTCAATACCAAGTTTTCCGGCGAGTTCACGTATAGAAACTTCCATTCCGGGGTACCTGATAGGAATAACACAGCCGGTAAAAAGTGAGATTTTCATTTCTGGTCCAGCATTCCTTTGAGTCCTGCTTCACGTAAGATATTCCGGATCTCTTCTGTATCCGGCTGCTCCAGTGCTTTCAACCCGAGCTCTTCACGAATACGAACGGTATGAGCTGTTGGCTTTATCGAGCGTCCTGTTTCAGCGATCAGCCTGATCTCCTTCAGAATCTCCTCAGGAAGATTCCCCCGTTCTGCGGCCAGGTTCATAATGTGTATCAAAAACCCGCTGATATCTATCCCGTGAGGACAGCGCTCCTGACATATCTGGCAGGTGGTGCAGCACCAGATCATGTCTGATTTAAGCAATTCTTCCTGCTCTCCGTAGAGAATATACTTTAAAATGTATTCCCGCGGGTTAAACCCTTCGATCACTCTCGCGGCAGGGCAGCTGCCTGTGCATATCGCGCATTGAAGGCAGCGGTAAAAATCCTTCCTGTTAAATAGTTCAGGTGTCCCTGACATGGGCGGGCTCCCGGGTTTTCGGAATTAGTTTTTTACTTTTTTCTTTGCGCTCTTTAAAATATCTGATACCTTTCCGGATCTCTATGGAAGGCACACTCATGAGTTTTCTTTTAAGTTCCTCTACCTTTTCCTGGAACCTCTGTCCTTCAGAAGCGCTGATCCATACCAGATGGAGTCTGTCTATGTCGAGCCCGCCCTGCTTCATGATTTTCCGCATGTGATTGTAACGCTTTTCAGTAAATGTGTTGGCGTTGATGTAGTGACAGTCGCCTATGTGGCATCCGGATATGAGCACGATAGCCACGCCCCGTGAAAACGCGTGCTCGATGAAACGGGTCGATACACGGCCCGAGCACATTGTCCTGATGATACGAACCTCAGGAGGGTACTGCATTCGGCTCACACCCGCGAAGTCTGCTCCCGCGTATGAACACCAGTTGCAGTTGAAGGCCAGTATCTTCTTTTCAGGTCCGTGCTCTGAAAAGGCGTCTATCTGGGCAAGAATCTGCTCATCTGTGAAATGGCGCATTGTTATCGCTTCATACATGCACTCGGCGCCGCATGTGCCGCACCCCATGCATGCCGCGTCCACCACTACGGCCTTTTTTTCATCATTAAGATAGATTGCCTGGTAGGGGCACACCCTGACGCAGGCACCGCAACCTGTGCAGTTTTCCTCTTTGACACGGGCAGTAATTGCTTCGACAGCCACGCTTCCCCTGTGCATGATGATATTGGCCCGTGAGGCAGCGGCGCTTGCCTGAGTAACGGATTCCTTTATGTCTTTTGGCCCCTCAGCGCAGCCTGCGAGAAAAACACCGCGGATGGACGTGTCAACAGGCTTCAGTTTGGGATGGGCCACCATGAAAAACCCTCCGCCTGTTATGGAGAGTGAAAGGTATTTACGCAAATCGCTGCTTCCTGCGGCCGGCTTTATGCCTATTGACAGGATTACCAGCTCTGTCTCAATATCGTATAGCTCATTCATAAGGGTCATTTCACCGAGCAGCTTCAGATTACCGTTTTTAAGCTGGACTATCTCGCCTGGTAAACCTCTGATGAACCGTACACCGGATAGTTTAGCGCGCTGAAACAGGTCTTCGAAACCTTTACCGAACGCCCTGATATCAATATAGAATACCTTTATCTCAGTATCAGGCCAGTGCTCTTTGATAAGAAGCGAGTCTTTTATTGTGTTCATACAGCATACATTGCTGCAGTAGGGGTTTGTTTTTGAGGAGCGGGAGCCGATACACTGTATGAAGGCAACGGATTTCGGGGTTTCGTGATCTGATGGTCGTATAAGACGGCCGTGGGTCGGACCGCCGGCGTTGATCATGCGCTCGAATTCGAGGCTTGTAATCACATTTGGCGCCTTCTTATAGAGGTACTGCGGTATTTCAGAAGCGTCGAACACGTCGACGCCTGAGGCGACAATGATTGTTCCGACCTCAAAGGCCTCTTCGCTGTCAGTATCGTTAAAATCGATACACTTTCTCTCACACGCATCGACACATTTTTCGCACACACGGACCCCGTTCTTATTCAAACAGAGATCCATGTCTATAAGGTATGTCGACGGTACAGCCTGCGCGAAAGGCAGGTATATTGCCTTCCGTGTGGCAAGGCCTATGTCAAATTCGTTCGGGGCATGCTGAGGGCATACTTCCACGCACTCATGGCATGAGGAACAATCATCTTTAACATAACGGGCCTTGTGTTTTACTGTCACGCTGAAGCGGCCTACATAGCCGTTGATGCCTGTGACTTCGGTAAGGGTCATCAATTTTATTTTCGGGTGACGGCCGAGTTCGGCCATTTTTGGCGCCAGGATGCAGATCGAACAATCCATGGTTGGGAATGTTTTATCAATCTGTGCCATCCTTCCGCCGATACTGGGCTCTTTTTCGACAATTATTACCCCGTAGCCGCTGTCCGCAAGGTCAAGAGCTGCCTGGATCCCGGCGACCCCGCCGCCTATAACAAGTGCACTGCGCAATACAGGTATTTCTATCTCTTCCTGCGGGCTCAGCAGCCTGGCACGCGCTACTGCCATTCCCACCAGGTCTTCTGCCTTCTCAGTCGCCTCCGGTTTTTCGTGCAGATGCACCCATGAGCAGTGCTCCCTGATGTTTGCCATCTCCATAAGGTATTGGTTCAGACCGGCGGCCTTGATACAGCTTCGAAATGTCGGCTCGTGCATCCTGGGTGAACACGCGGCAACCACAATACGGTTCAGCTTGTGTTCGACGATATCCTGTTTGATCTTTTCCTGGCCGGGTTCGGAGCATGTGTAGAGCTGATGCTCTGTATGGACAACGCCCAACAGCTTTGACGCGTACTTCGCGACAGCCTCACAGTCCACAGAGCCTCCTATGTTAAGACCGCAGTGACAGACATATACTCCTATCCGTGGCTCTTCATTTTTATTATAGATATGTTCCCCTTGATTCCTGTTCAACCTTTTCATCCTTTCATCCGCGCATCTGACTCAACGGACCTTTGCCTTACCCTGATTATAACCTGTCTGGAATGCTGAGATGTTGAGCTCTTCCGTGCCTTCAGGGATACTGGCAAGAATTGCCTGTTCCATGGATTCGTGACTGACTATCCCGGTGGTCCCGGCAATAAAACCGAGCATAACAATATTTGCCACAATGACCCTGCCAAGCTTTTCGGCAATGCTGGTTGCAGGGATTTTGAAGATCCGAAGCCCGGGTCCGCCGGGTACCGTTTTGACGAGGTCCTCATTGATAAGAACGAATGCGTTTTCACCTGTATTCGGACCGTAGGTGCGGGCAGCCTCCTCCGCCATGAGCACGAGAATGTCCGGCACAGTAACGCGTGGGTAATTTATTCGTCCCTTTGAAATTAATACATCAGCACTGCATGCGCCGCCCCGCGCCTCGGGACCGTAGCTCTGGGTCATCACCGCGTTTAGGCCTTCGAACAGAACGGCAGCCCTGCCAAGTATCATACCCGCGAGAACGATTCCCTGGCCGCCGAATCCGGCAAGCCGCACCTGTTTTTTCACAATTTTTATGTTAACCTTACGTGTCATGTTTTGCATGGTCGGCAGCAGCTATTCATTTTTTCCATTCATCGCGGGCGCCTCTATTTTACCCGGAATTTTCAGCCTGCTGAACAATATATTCCCTGTACATCTCCATGAAAGTCGGCTTTTCAATATCCACAAACTTACCGACAGCGATTTTGCCCTTAAAAAGAAGTGCTGTGTCCTCCGGTTCGAGTATGTCTGTTATATAGGAATTTTCTTTGTAAAAGCGCATAATTTCAAGCCCGGTACCGAGCCTGTTTCGGCGCGCGTACCCTGTGGGGCAGGGGGTAATAACCTCGACAAAGCTGAATCCGGTTTTGCTCATTGCCTCGACAATTGAATCGCGAAGCTCATGCGTATGAAGCGCTGTCCAGCGGGCTACATAAGCGGCGCCTGCTGCTTTTGCAAGATATATCAGATTAAACGGGTGCTCAGCGCAGCCGTATGGTGTGGTCGTGGTCCTTGCCTCTACAGGTGTTGTTGGGCCGCCCTGCCCGCCGGTCATGCCGTAATTGAAGTTGTTTATGCAGATAACGGTCATGTCAACATTACGCCGCGCGGCGTGAATGATATGGTTGCCGCCTATGGCGAAGAGGTCGCCATCACCGCTGAAAACCACTGTTTTTAGTTCCGGTTTCGCTAGCTTCAGGCCCGTTGCAAAGGGTATCGCGCGGCCGTGTGTTGTATGATAAGTGTCAAGGTTTAGATATCCGGCTGCACGTCCGGAACAGCCTATGCCTGAAACAACGACGGTTTTATCCTGATCGAATTCGGCTTTTTCAAGTGCCTTGATAAAGGCGGTAAAAGCAATGCCGATCCCGCAGCCGGGGCACCAGATATGGGGGATACGGCCTTCTTTTAGATAGCGGTCGAGCGGATGATCACCGTGTCCTTTTTTCCAGGACAGTTTTGCTTCATCCGGTATTTTTGGAGGCGCTTGCTTCAGCCTTTCTTTCAATTAGCGATCTCCTGCACGACTTTGTAGAGCTCGTCCGGCTCAAAAATGCGGCCTCCCATGAAGCCGGCAAGCACGGTTTCCGCCTCTCCCGCGGCGCACCGTTCAACTTCGTAAACCACTTGACCGTGGTTTATCTCAGCCACAACAAAGGCCTTCACATTTTTCCGGGAAGCCAGCCCGCGGATCTTTGTTTCAGGGAAAGGCCAGATTGTGATCAGTCTCAGAAATCCGACTTTCATGCCCTTCCCGTGCGCTGTTTCGACAACGTCGAGTGAAGTTCGTGCCGAGCATCCGTAGGAAATAATGATTACCTCGGCATCATCCAGATAATATTCTTCTGTACGAACTATCTTTTCTTCATTCTTTCTTATCTTGTTCACGAGCCGCTGCACAAGCCTTTCCTGGGCATCTGCTGTAATGACAGGGTAGCCGTGCTCGTCGTGTGTCAGCCCTGTCGCATGTACATGATATCCATCACCCGCAAGGGCCATGGGAGGAACACCATCTTCGTCCGGAAAAAATGGCACAAAATTTTCAGGCCCGCAGGCCGGGTTTTTTCGATGGACAATCTTGATTTTTTCTGTTTCAGAGATAGTCACCTTCTCAGTCATATGCCCGATGATTTCATCGCTTAGAATAATTACAGGTACCCTGTAAATATCAGCGAGGTTAAAAGCGTCTACGGTCAGTTCAAAGGATTCCTGGGGTGAGGATGGTGAAAGCGCTATGATTTCATAATCGCCGTGTGATCCCCAGCGGGCCTGCATTACGTCCTGCTGGCCGACCAGAGTGGGAAGCCCCGTTGACGGCCCCCCTCTCATGATATTTACTATCACACAGGGCACTTCAAGCATCACGGCCAGCCCTATGTTCTCCATCATTAGGGAAAAGCCGGGCCCTGAAGTTGAGGTCATGGCACGTGCTCCAGCGGAGGACGCACCGATAACAGCTGCCATGGACGCGAGCTCGTCTTCCATCTGCACGTATACACCGCCTACCTGTGGAAGACGTTTTGACATCCTCTCAGCAACTTCAGTCGCGGGAGTTATCGGGTAACCGGCAAAAAATGTGCAGCCTGCCGCAATGCCTCCTTCAGCACAGGCGTCGTCCCCGGTGATGAAATGCGTGCCTGTTATTACAGTATTACTTTTCATGAAATTACCTTAGTTAGGGGCCGGTTTAACAGTCAATCCTGTTTTTTACGCTGACGCATCCGGTGCCTGTATTCAGGTTCCGTGATTATATCTTCCGGTTTAATTTCCCTGCGCTCGAGTTCAGTACAGAAAATTGCGAATTCAGGGCAGATCGTCTCACAGAAATTACAGTTTATACACTTTCCCTCAATTTTAACATACGGCGGATGGTAGCCCTTTTCGTTGAAATATGTTGATTCTTCAAGCACATCTTTCGGGCAGAATTCTATACAGTATCCACAGCCCTTGCACCTGTACTCTATGATGTTTACTTTTCCGACGGTGATGAAGTGTTCGCAGGAATCGAGCGGCAGCCGCCAGTAACCCATGGAAAATATCCCGGTCCGGTATAAATGGCCTTCCTAAAAGATTATAAATAATAATAGCATTGAGAGATTCAATCAATATAAAAAATCAGACTGTTCTTTTAACTTTTCTGTTATTCAGCTTTTCTTCCGGGGGACAGGAAGAGGAAAGTGGCTATGAGAGAAAAAATTAGATTTATTAAGCCTGTATATACGGCTGTATTCATACTTTTAAAAAGAAAACGGGTAAAATATCTGTGAGAGTATATAAGGATACTGTTCATATTTATGTATAACCTGAACAGGAAATAGGCCATAAAAGGTACAATTATTATGAAAAGGAGAAGTTTAAATTTTGGGGGAGACTCATATGTGGATCTCCTTGACCAGGCAAGAGAGGATAAAAAGAGAGTAAGAAAATAAACAGAAAATAATATACCCATTTTTCGAGACAGGAATATCAGGTTGTTTTCTATATCTAACCCGCTTTTTTTAAGATCTTTTGACAGGCTGAAATGTTCATAGATATTTAACATTTTTGCCAGAGATCCGCTTCCACCTAGGTAGATTAAGTAAGCGGGGCTTATGAAGGGGTATATATTGAGAAGCTCTTCATCCTTTTCCATGGATTTTTCAAAACCTTCATTGTTCTTCAGTCTGATTTTATTTCCTATCCACTTGCCGTATTTTAAAGAAACAACTTTTGTTTCGTTTTTGTGTGTTTTATAACGTTTGATATTGATAAAATAAAAATTGCCCTGAAAGGGTATTGCCCGTTCTATTGTATTTAAATAACCTTCCCTGTCAAAAAAAATAATGTTGTTCATTGAAGGCAGCCATTCTACATCCCTGATTTCCTCCGGTAAAAAATCTTCTTTTAGGAGCTCCTGTTTCACCGTTTCCAGGTAAAGATTTATGTCCTTCAGATCGGGGAACTTATTATTTAAAGATAAAAATATTTCATAGGCCTCGTAGTATTCACCGTTATCGAGGTGCTCAAGTGCAAGCGCCTTCTGCTGTATCAAACTTTTTTTCTGTTCCTCTTCTTTTGTAATTTTCCCGAGGCTGTTCTCTGCCTTGAGTTTACACCTCCTGTAGAGCTCCTTTAGCTCCTCATTATCTTTGTGGAGTTTGAGTGCGCGCTCAAGATAAAAAAGGGCGTTGTAGTAATTTCCCTCTTCATATTCAGCCCTCCCTCTTTCATAGTAGTTCAGAGTTACCTCCTCCGCGCTTTTTTTCATTTCATCCGCGGTTGAGGAAATTACAGGGGACATCAGGATAAGGTTATCAGTTATTTCGGCACGCAGCTTCCTAACTTTTTTATTACTCCCGTCTATTGCAAGACTGATTTCCAGGACAGCAAGGGCTTTCTCATACTCCTGCCTATTATTCAACTCCTTAGCATACAGCAGCACCCTGTTTGTTATTTTTGAATGGTAAATTATAGCGGCCTTTTCTTTGTGTAATCTCGGGATAATCAGGAACTCGGAAAGTAATATAATTATGATAAAAATAATTAAAACTACGTAGGATGGAACCGCGATATTCGAGTAGGAGAATTTATCTGTTTGAAAAGGGCGGAGTGTAAATAAAACTGAAAAAGAAATTACGTATACAACTATGATTATTACAGGCAGAAATGCGAGTGATTTTATTAATGCGTCCCTGAATATAACCGGGCCTTTTAGAGATCCGGCGATATATTCATCATGAATGTTTCTGTTGAAGGAGATGTAATAAAATATAAAAAGAAGGAAGAAAATTATGAGAATACCCATTATGAGATAAAGGGCTGTATTTTTTGTTGTTTTATTGGCAGACATTCTCATATTTTCTTCTCCCGCCTGCGTATTTTAACCAGCAGGTCGATGAAAAATCCGCAGAAACACAGGATCAGGGGAGATGAAAGATATGAATATCTACCGAGAAAAGACATACCAAAGCGGAACCTCTGTAATATTTTAAAAACCGCTCCGTAAAAGAAGGGCAGGAGAACAAGAAGCAGGATTACGCCGATAATTCCTGAAAATCCCCATCCACCGTCATTGAGTGCATAGGTAAGGGGTATGGAAATCATAAGTACCGATATAAAAAGAGTTCCGAGAAATATGTATTTATCGGTCTGGTCGAGATTCATAAAATAGTTACTTAAAGAGATTGTTAATTTTCTTATTTGAACTGTGTAACGGTTAATAAGCCTGTTGTTAATAAGATCGTTTTTGACTGTAAATTTTTTGTAAGGAATTATCAGGGATTCACTTTTTTTATTCCGCTCATAGGTAAAATTAAGCCGGCGGTTATTCTGGCTTATAGATATGAAGTTCTTTTTTCCTGTACCAATACCGACGTTATTTGCTATTACGAGGTCATTTTTTGTCCTGTCATATATATAAAGGGTATAATAATTATTTTCAGATTTTTTTATTAAGATCAATTTCCCGCTCACATCATTAAAAACGTTCTCCCTGAGGAAAGCTCTGTGGTCTAACTGAACATTTTTTTCACCTAAAGAAAGAGGATAATGTCTGTACCGGGTAAGGTAGATGCCGCCTACTAGAATGCTGCCCGCGATTAAAGCAGGTATGTGAAGCATCAATATGGATCTGACTTTTTGTTTATTGGTAAGCGAAATGATGAGAAGTGTAGATATCAGATAGCTGATAAAGATAATTAACAGGGAATAATTTTGCGAAAAGAGCAAAATGTTTCTTATGCCGATGTTCCAGATCGGAATATTTCTTCCGCTCAAAGAAAAAAAAGTTATAAAAAGGCCGATCGGGATAATAAAAAGGACAGAAAAAATTAATATTTTAATTGTAGTTTTTAAGATAAACTTCATGTCTCTGGTTTATTAAATAGTCCTGTTTAATCAAGATTGTAGATGTAAAACTTCTTAATAAATATCGGCATATTCCGGTCAAATAACGGGTAAACTTTGATAAAATAGGCCCAGCCCGTGAATCATATCACTGAGGTTTTCCTTGCTTATAAATTCCTGCTAAAGATCCGCTTAAGAAACAGATGGGCTGCTGCTGCCGCAATAAAGGCCTTTATAATGTCAAAGGGAATGAAGGGAAGTACAGCGAGGGGGATAGATTCTAGAATATCCCTGTGTGTGAAAATTGAAAACTGTATCAGGCCGAAAATATATATCACAAAAACACCCGCTATCATTGAAAGAAAAGTTTTAAAAAGGCTGACTTTTTTCATTTTCTCCATTAACAGGCCTGTCAGGTAAGGTGCGAGTATGAAGCCGATTAAATAACCGCCGGTCGGTCCTATCGGGCCTATCACAAACCAGGGCACTCCTGAAAGGCCTAACAGGATGTAGAAAATCTGGCTCAACGCTCCGTATCCCTTTCCAAGAACTGCTCCGCACAGGAGGACAGCAAAAACCTGCCCTGTCACAGGGACAGGTGTAAAGGGTAGATAAATTCTTATTTGAGCGCAGGCCCCTGTTATCCCGGCGAACAGGAGTGAAAAAAGAATGCGTTTCAAAAAGAGCAATACATTTTCACGTCTGAGAGACATCGGTTTCAGAGATTTTAAATCATTGTAATAAGGAATCATATGTTCCCTCCTGTTCTATTTAAGTCAATAAAATTTCTTTTTAAACTGCTGTTGTTGCAATTTATGCAGCTGCAGAATCGCTTTCGCCCGGCTGCTAGTATGAAAATAAAATATTACCCGATATTGGCCATTACGTCAAAATCAGGTGCTTTTAAAATGTGTTTTTTTACAGAGCAGAGGTTTGCCGCCGATATCACAGCTTTAACATACTTTTCCGGAAACCCGTCAGGAAGATTAATGTCGATTACAATCTTACCAATCATATGAGTCTCGGCGTTTCGTACCGTACTTAATACAACAATGATATTATCGGTGGAAATGTTCCGTTTCTGACAGAACAAGAGTACATAAATACCCGCGCAGGTCCCGATTGAAGTAAGAAACAGATCAAAAGGGGCTGGTGCTGTTCCGTCGCCTCCATTTTTTTCCGATTGATCTGTTTTAATTGTAAAACCTTTGTAAGATGCATCAACCTTTTTACCGCCTGGAAAAGTTACGATCATGTCCATCTATAGCTCCTAATTTTTAATTTGATTAAGTTAGTCGTACTGACTATTTCACAGTACCCATAAAATTGTATGTTCAAAATAGTAAAGTTGCTTTTATTTATCAAGTTTAATTTTTTCGCGTTTTCAACGGGGTATAAGTTTACTTGATTAATTCACATTGAGCAGCTCGAGCATTTTATCTATATCTGTTGTCGGCAGGCTGCATACATAATTTTGACAGACATAGGCGGTTGCCTTTCCATCAATACTCTCAAATCCTTTTGTGTATCCCGCGATCCCGTCGAGAGCTGAGCTATCCCTGTCTGTGGGGCGGAAGATTATCACCTTGTTAGGGATGAAATTACTGCGTACTGCTCTCAGCATTTCCGCTGTATCTCTCGCGTTTGATTTTCCCACAATGACGATCTCGTAAGATGGCCCAACTGCGAAACTCAGGGCAGTAAGGAGCTGGGTGTGAAATAAGGGTGAATCATTGGCTGTTTTTGAAAATGCTTTACCAGTCTCTGCCGCGATATTTTCTAAACCGGAGCTTGAGTTTATTCGCCCGAGACGAAGCAGGTTCAGCATTGCGACAGCGTTTCCGGAGGGCAGTGATCTGTCGTTACCTTCCTTTTTTCTGACGAGTAATTTTTCCCCGTCATCCGGTGTTGAGAAAAATCCTCCATTTTTCTCATACCGGAAATGCTCAATCGTGTCCTTATTAAATTCCAAAGCTGTTTGAAGATATTTTT
>DAOVJS010000135.1 GCA_030673105.1 Spirochaetota bacterium | reverse complement strand
GGAACATTATCCAATCTGCCCGGTTCCCGCATGAGACAAATGAGATAAGAATCAGTAAAAGAACCGGTATAGTAAGGATCGGAACCTTTTTGCTTACAATATGCTGTATAATCCGGATTGGAATATTTTTATTCACCATATATGGTATAATCCGTATTGGAGACCTTTTTCTTACCATATGTAGTATAGCCCCTTGAGGCTGAAGATTCGCCGCAGGGCGTTTAAAAATCCGGACTTTTTACTGAGGTTTATTACTTTACTGTAGCTGGCTCGAATATCATGCCACAGGCCCTCTTTTTCGTCAGGCCCGTATAGTTCCCTGTAACGGAGTTCTGTGTAAATGGAGGCAAACCGGTTTATTTCCGGATAGGATTTAGAGTATTCCAGGAATGTCCGGGCGGGATTCTTTAATTCATAACCATTGACAGACAGCTTCATAAGCAGCAGGGTGTACATTGAGTTTAAAGCGGAAAGGTCCTGCCCGCCTGAAATGTGCCGGAGCTGCAGTTCTTTACCGAAACGGAATAAATACAGCCCGGTTAAAATGCTGCACAATAGAATAATCAGGACACGGGATATCAGCAGCCAGGGTAATTGAAAAGCGGGCTTGTTCTCTTCAATTTGAATAAGGGGTATGACCACATCCATGGAATTGGGATTTCCTGTTCCAGCCGGGGGGATGGCATAGGAGGTCGGATCAAAATCGATCCACCCATATTGCGGTATATAAAGCTGGATCCAGGAGTGACGGTGAGCGGTGGTGACAAGATAAAGATCCTGAACCGGAAAATCCCTGAGGGGCTCTATGATCTCTCTCAATATCCGGATCCCACGCCTGTGCGCGAGAGTCTGCAGTTCTTTTGAGGCAAGGTAGCCTGTGACCACCCTGGAAGGAATTCCCGCCATACGGGTGAGAATTGCCGCTGTGTTGGAAAATTCAGAGCAATCTCCGTGCCTGGTCCGGGAAAGAAATGCCTCCATTTCGGCTACCGAAATGTCATCATCAAACCCTATTTCATACTGAAAGCCGGAAAAACTACTGAATATTGCCAGAATTTTTTCAAAATATCCTGTCTTTCCTGTGACGGCATTATCTAAATGGGATTCAAAGGTGTCCCGGACCGGATCAGGCAGGCTGACCTCCAGATAATTTTTTAAAGAGCGTCTTTCTTTTTCACTCAAACCTTTTACAGCAATCAGGTCCTCAGGGCCTGATCCGCTTATCATGGAAACAGTATGGTAGGAGAAATCAAAGGGGTGGAATTTTCTGCCAAGCACTGTAGGCTCGATAAAATAGGGCCTGTATGCCAGTGTCCGGGTAGAAAGCGTGGAAAGATAAAAGATGTCACTGGGATAACGCTTTAAATCCGGAAGACTGCCTGTCTCTTTCCATGTTTCCAGAAAGCGTAGATAGGTAAGATCATTGAGTTCCTGCTCCCTTGAGAATAGGAATCCTCTTTCTTTATCAAACGTGCCGAAATAGGATTCAGCCGCGTAGACACGGTCAAGAGAACTGGCCAATATCATGACAGCATACTGCTTGTTTTCACCTCCTGCCCCTGTCCTCATGTTATTCCATTCACCGGCAGGTATACCTTCAAGAAAACCCTCTCCATCTCCCGGGCTTTTATTCTTACCGTCCTTCTGACCTTCTTTCCATGGGCCGCCGTATCTGTCATTTCCGGACCTTTGATCCCTCCATTGATTTAATGAAAGCAGATTACCTCCGGCCAGACCCTCACCAAACTCATTTAGAGGTATCGGCCTTGGCACAGGTTCGCGTTTTAAAAGGTTGAAAACAACAGAATGAGTGACAAAATCTGAAGGAAGCAAGAGAACGGTAAACAGTACAACAGGTACAGAGAGTGTCAGAAAAAGAAAAAGTTCTTTAAAACGGACTTTTTTCTTTACGCCCTGAAATGCTGCCATATAAAGAACCATTCCGTGGATCAGAAAAGTGAGGGCAATGAGTATCAGTAACACCCTGGTAATACCGGAACTTTCAAGGGCAGCCGATTCAGACGCCCTGGAAAAAGTCAGCATTTTATAGTAGAGGAAACCCAATAAAAATTGTTCTAGAACAGCGAAAGGATAGCCGCGGGCCCCTGTTTTGAAAATAAGCACGGTTAATAAGAAAGCTGCCAGGCCTGTCCCGATAAACATCAGGGTGTAAGAGCCGAATCCGGAAAAAAGAACGGTTGTGAGCAGGAGGAAACCGCATGCTGCGAGGACCCACGCCGGCACCCGCATCTTCGGCGGAGCCAGGTAGAAACCGATGAACATTTCTCCGGGAACAAGAAAAAACCACATCCACCAGCCCGTTCTGTCATAGGGTACAGGAATGGAGGGATGGATAACAGGCAGGCTGAAAGCCAGCAGATAAAGGAATAATCTTGTGAAAAAAAGAACCCGCATTTTTTTCCTCAATTTTGAATGTAAAAAAGATGGCCCGTGAAACCCCAATTTTAAACCGGCTAAAAAACTTTTACCTCTATCGGACATTCTTCCAGCCTGCATTTTTCAGACGCTCCGATCTCAGGTTTTGCTAAAATCCGGTCCCTGAACAGGATCCACGATCCCGGGAAAGGCATGGACCCGCCGGGCTTGAATATATGAACCATCTTTCCTCTCTCGCCTTTATCTTTCTTTGAGACTGTTCTGAGAACGTGCGTGTTTACCTTCCGGTATGAGGCAAGTACTTGAGGAAGATTTTCATCGTAGGGAGTTGAAAAAATAAATATTTCATCTGCGCCCGAACCTGCCTGATAGTCGGAGGGCGCGGCCTGAAAAAAAAGAGAGCTGACATCCAGGCTGAACCCTTCAATATCCTCATCTGTCTCAAGCCGGACAGCCCCTTTTTCTGTTTTTATAAGGAAGTGATATCCGGGATTCTCATTTTTCACCTTCCTTATAAAAGAGAGCAGCCAGCTTTTTAACTGATTGAGGTGGACTATGGACTCCACAGTTTCCCTCCGGTTTTTGCGATAGTGTCTGAAATCGATGTGGATCAGTCTCGTTTTTTCCTGTGTGTAGGGGGAGATTTTTGTGAAAAGCTGGGAAATACGGCTCGATGATTTCCAGTTGATGTCCCTGAAGCGGTCTCCGGGAATATATTCACGCATGTAGTATCGTTCTTCATCCGAGCTTTTCTGTCTGTGTTCATCCTCAAAACCGCCTGCCGGGGCCATAGGATATGATCTGCTGTCCTTAAAAGGGGCGGGTTGTACTATAAGTGTCCTTAATTGATCGGTACAGAAACGTGCCCGTGACAGCCCGAAAATGTCCAGCATTTTCAGGGAACCTCTTGCCTGAAATTCACCTGAAAAGGGAAAATATAGCGGGACATTCACTGCATTTCCTTCTGCAGTTGACGTTTCCCGTGATATGTATAGATAGGCGTTTCTGCCCACTGTCATCCGGCCGCTGATTCTGACATGAAGGCGGTAAAAACTGAATGTCTTTATACCGTCCACCTGAAATTGCTGCCCTGTTCCTTCCATTCCGGCGTATAGGGGCCGGCTGGAATCCCATTGAACCTGAATACGGCTGAACCGTCCGGCCTGAAGCCTTCCAAGCACAGAAAGTGCAAGAAGTGTAAAAAAGGCGAAGAAAGAGAGTATTATCCCGTAGGAGTTGCCGTTAGCATAACTTTTTCCTAAAAGGGTTAAAGAAACAATAAAAAGGATTGTACCGGAAACTGTGAATGGATAATAAAAAGTAAGCCCCTTTAACAATCTTGATACAGCGGGGTTCTTAATTTCAGCTTTCAGGAGATAAATTGAAGGTTTCATCGAGTAAGCCTTTCTGCCTGATCTGTCCATTAAAGCTTTTTGCTGTTTCTCTTTTTAAGCAGAAGGTCAACCGGAACCGATTTAAGGACATCTGCGAGAAGACCGGCCGTATCCTGAGAAGGGTCTTTCATGATCACGCGGTGTGAAACAGCAGGGTAAAATATCTCTTTAACTGTATCAATGGTTACGAAGTTCTCTCCGCGGATGAGCGACAGCGCCCTGGCCAGACGTGATAATTTTACTCCGGTTCGGGGGCTGGCACCTGTATGAACTTCCGGATTATACCTGGTTTGCCTTACGCAGGCAACGATGTAAGAAATCACATCCTGATGGATTGTCACGGAGTCTACCAGTCGCTGCCAGACCAGAAGCTCACGGGAACTTACAACAGGGCCGAAATTCTTCCAGGCGTCATTTTTTCCATGCATCTTAATAATTTCTGCCTCGTCATGGGAATCAGGATATCCGAGAGACAGGCGGATCGTAAAACGGTCCAGCTGGGGTGCTGGAAGCGGAAACAGATGAACCCCCTTCAGATTCATGGTCGCGATTATAAAAAAGGGGTCCGGCAGATCATAGGTCCGGCCCTCTATGGTAATTGCCTGCTCCTGCATGGCCTGTAAAAAAGAGCCCTGGGCTTTTGGTGTCAGGAGATTGATTTCATCGCAGAGAATAAAGTGGGCGAAAATGGGCCCCTTATTGAAGATCAATTGACCGGTGGAGCCCATAAATCGATTGTATCCCAGTATGTCCTGGGGGAGCATATCCACCGTGCACTGTATTCGGCTGAACTGTTCGACTTCCACATCATTGATCAGCATTTTTTCCTCATGCCATTCAAGGGAACCTGCCAGCGCTCTGGCAAGTGAAGTCTTGCCCACTCCATGAGTATCCGCCAGGATTACATGGCCACCGGCAATTAAAGATGCAATGATGTACTCGAGCTTGTTCTCCCGGATATAGATAACGGATCTGATATTAGAGATGAGTTTTGAAACTTCTTCCCTTACAGGGGGGGCAAAGTTTTTTTCCGGCTCAGCTGTTTTTAACTGTAATTTATTAATCGGTGTTGTCATAAATTTGATATATGTAATTGCCCTGTAACTTTTGTACTGTTATAGGAATTTGGAAATAAATGGAAGTGAAGTCAAGGCTAATTGTTCCATTAATTATTCTGCAGAAAAAGGGGTTGAGTTTTTTGTTTATTCTATTAATATTTATTCTATTAATATTTTTTTCAATCAATCAATTGTGGAGATCATTTGATGGACGTTTGCAGAGTCACAATTCTTGGAGGAGGAAATGTGGCCCTGGCCACATCTGTAGAATTATCAAACGCCGGTTTTGCAGTTAATATGTTTGAACTGCCTGAATTTAAACTTAATATTCAACCTATCATTGAAAAAGGGGGAATAGAATACTCCGGTGTAACTGGCAGGGGATTTGGAAAACTGAACATGGTAACAACTGATATTAAAAAAGCCCTGAAAGATGATGGCATGATCATATTAACAGCGCCTGTTTTTGCCCATGGGCAATTTATTGACGCCTGTCTCCCTTATTTTCAGGATGGACAGGTCCTATTAACAGAAACTGCATATTTTTTTTGTCTGCGATTTGCAAGAAAAATTCAGCAAAACGGAAAGCATGTTATTCTGGCTGAGATGAATCAGTCGCCGTACACCTGTGCCAAAAAAAATCCAACACATATATTTTTCAACGCAAAAAGAAATGAGGCGTTTATTGCGGCTTTACCGGCAACTACCAATATCATGGAACTACTCAAACCACTGAAATCTGTATATCCTGATCTGGCATCGGTTCCGAATGTGATTCAGACCAGCCTCGACAACATGAACTGGATAGCCCACCCACCGATCACGCTGTTACACCGGGGTCTCATTGAGCGGTCGAGGAAGTATTACCTCCCTCTCAGAGACGCGCTTCCACACTCTGTTATCAGACTCATGGAGGCTATGGAACGGGATCGGGTCGTACTGGGGAGGGCTTTCGGTCTTGACCTCCCGCCTATTAAACACACCTTTGAAATGGGCGGCGAAACCCTCGAAGAAGCCCTGAGACTGTCAACAGAGTATGAAACTTTTGGATACGATTATAAAAGTGGTTCCTGTCCGTATCTTATGGAGGATCTCTATTATGCTCTTCCACCGATCGTTTCGATAGCGAATCAGGTGAATGTACCGGTTCCGGCAATGAGCGCTGTGTTGCGATTGTTCACCATTATCGACAACATTGACTATTTGAATGAAGGTGTAAACGTTGAAAAAATGGGTATTGAAAGTATGAACGTGGATGAGATACGCCAAATTGTAGAGAATGGATTTTAGTAAAATTTATGTTAGTGCCTTTTAATTGGCTGGGAAAAGGTCTTTTCTCCTCTTGACACATTTAAAGCCCATGGATCAATGTTCTGAGTGTAATGCATGCATTGTGAATTGCCCTACCGGAGCTATCGATTCAAATCGATTTTTAATATATGGTGAAAGGTGTCTTACTTATTTTAACGAAAGGCCTGGGTCATCACTAATTTTAATGTAGAAGAAAATGTAAGAACACGCGCAAAGCCTGCGGATGTTTACTGAGTCAATAAAAAAATGTAACCTTTTTAATCCCGCTACGTCTAATAACATAATACAAACTACTTTTTGGAGGGATTATATGAAAAAGAGGTTATTTTTACCGGTTCTTTTGGTTGTTTTCACAATTATCTGTTCATCAGCACTTGCTCAGAATCAGGGAGACGGAACAGGT
>DAOVJS010000157.1 GCA_030673105.1 Spirochaetota bacterium | reverse complement strand
CAGATTCCTGCGCGTATAAACCAACCCATCCATCATATCGATAACCATCATACACGGTAGTAATATAAACATCATTGATATAGATTTTAATTGTGTCACCCCTGCAGTAAACCTTTAATAAATTTTTCTGGCCAAATCCTGTATTTATTGCAGCACTTGAACCAGTTCCAAGTGAAGACGGGAAACCTGCATTTGTCCATTTATCTAAATACCAGGTGCCATTATCCATGATACCAAATGTGTAACCCTCAAACAATACAGTGTTGGGCCAACCCACAAGCGAAGTTGGATCCATACCTCTAAAAAACAATCCACACTGATTAGCACCAGTATCACCAGTATATTGGGTTACGGTAACTTCAAGGACGAAATCGTCAAACCTATCATTTCCAGGTTCGTTATAAGAACTATAAGTATATTGATTCATTGCCGATGAACCATCCATCCTATACTCTCCGGCAATCACACTCCAGTCAGTCGATTCTGGCATCCAGTTGTTGGCAATTCCATCATTAAAGTCTTCATCAATAAGAAACTCCCTGAAATCACCCATAAAAAATATCATACACGAGCTTAGTGAAACACCGATAACCGCCAAAAAAAACAGCATTAAAGGAATCTTAATATGCCTGTACTTCCCCATATAACCGGCCTCCGCGTTCTTCCCGTAATAGAAATCTATGCGTTAATATATACCACATCCAGTTCAATTTTTCAAGTCTTTCTATCTGATTGCCCGGCGCAAACTACCCTGTTTCTGCCCTCATCCTTTGCCCTGTACAACGCCCTATCCGCCTTTTCCCTCAGTGTTTTGAGGTCTTCCGCGTTCTCAGGAAAGGAGGCTATCCCCTGGCTTGTGGTTACATTCTTGATCGGACCTGACCTGTTCTCTAATATTTTAAGCCCCGCGACTTCACCTCGTACTTTTTCAGCAATTGCTTTTGCTTCATATAACCCCGTCTCCGGCAGGATAACGGTAAACTCATCACCCCCGTATCTGGCAATAATATCACTTTCCCGTAAATACTTCTTAAAGACCTTAACGACCTCCAGGATGATCTGATCTCCCGTTTCAGGACTGTAAAGCTCATTTATCTCCCTGAACCGGTCCAGGTCCACCATGATTAGAGAAACAGATTTACCGGTGTTCTTTGATGCTCCAACACAATCCTCCATCGCGTCATCAAGGAACCGCCTGTTATAAACCCCGGTCAGCTCATCCGTAATTGATCTCCTCCTCGCTTTCTCTCCCCACAGAACCATGTCTGTAAGGAACTCACCCGTGTTACGCAGCCGCTGTGTGGTAATGTTCAGCATCCTGTACATGATCTTTATTGCTATATAGGGGAAATGCTTGATAAGCCGGAAGAAATCTCCTTCGAGCATTGTCAAAAGACAGCTTTTTTCTTTTATGCGGCAGGTCGCAGAGCGGGGAGCATTGTCAAATATGGACATCTCTCCAAAAAAATCGCCGGATTTAAATTCCGCGATTTCCCTTTCCTTTCCATCTGAAAGGCGGATGGAGATTGCCGCCCTTCCCGATTTAACGATGTAAAGCTCATTACCCTCATCTCCCTCTTTAAAGAGCTTTCCCCCCTCACCGATCTCAATAACTTTTAAATAGTCAACAATATTATCGATTTCTTCGGATGTGAGCATGGAAAAAACATCTACTTTCTGTAAGAATTCTGTTAACGGGGTCATGCCAGTTAGAGTCAATTCTTCGTTTTATTATTTATAAACACAATTAAAAAATTCAATCTCAATTTCTTTAAGGAACAGCTTAATTTTCCAAAAAAAATATCATGCGCTGATGACGAGGTTTCCACCACTATTTCTCGCGTCAAACATCTTTTTCAAAGCTATTGCAATGAGTGCTTCAGTATCATCGGCATGAACAGGATAAGTGCAAACCCCGATACTAACAGCGATTTGAAAAGCCTGCCTGCCCGTTATGCAGCTGACATCAAGGCTGTAAATCTTTGACCTCAGCTCTTCAGCTATTAGTGAAGCAGTTTTTGCCCCAGTATCAGGTAATATGACGGTAAACTCATCACCCCGGTATCTCAATGCAATATCGTCGCCGCGTAAACCCGATCTTACAGCTGCTGCCATCAATTTCAATACCCTATCACCCGCATCATGGCCGAATGTATCATTAATATACTTGAAATTATCGGGTTTTATCATGACCAGACTTGTGGTGACCCCGTATCCGGGTAACAGAGCTTTAAAATCCTCCTCCAGAAAAGTGCGGTTATAGAGTCCTGTAAGTTTATCTTTAAGAAGCTGCCTTCTCAAATCCTGTATCAATGGTGTTTTCTCAGAAATATGCTGATTAACAGTTCTTATTCTGCCGGCTATCATGGCCAGCAGTTTGTGTAAGATCCTGGCAAATATCTCAGGATGCTTCTGCAAGATATCCTGAAACTGAACACCTTTCTTCGGGAATATCAGAAGGGTTGTATCTTTTTCCGCGACAGCAACCGCCGTCCTGGGTGTATTATCCAGTAAATCGAGCTCTCCGAAAATTTCACCTGAGATGAAACGGGCAAGGGCCATATCCTCATTTTCCCCCCGGTGCTTTGATATAAGAACCTCGCCTTCTTTTATTATGTAAAGCTCTTCACTGTGACTTCCCTCACTGAAGATAGTTTCACCCCGGTTAAAATTATCATAATGGCTGTACCGCGCTACCACAGACAGGTCCTGTTTTTTCAATTGGGAAAATATAGAGACCTTTTTCAGAAGATCGATCTTTTCCTGCATAAAAACGATTTCCTTTATTATTCGTTAATCATTCTGATAGGCTGGCCTGTCGCTTCCAGCACAGACAGCCACAGCGGGTCTTCAGGTGAAAGATACTTTTTCTGTGAAACAGAAAGCTTGATCGGCACATAGGTAAACTCACCGTTCCACCGCCCAACTAACATACCTGTTTTACCCGCCATACCCGCGTGAACAGAATTCTGGGCTAGCTGCATACAGTAAATCGCGTCATGCGCGTTCGCGGGAACAGACCTTACTATATAGCTGGGATCAATATATTTAAGATTCACATAGAGGTCAGTATTATTCTTGAAATATTTTTTTATTTCCATTTGCAGGAATATTCCAATATCGCCCAATTTAGGGTTTCCCGAATCATCTTTCCTGCCTTCTTTATCTTCAAGGTATTTCTGCCCCGCGCCTTCCGCGATAATGACCACCGCGTGCCCTCTACGCTTGAGCCTCTTTTCCAGTGTCTTTAAAAATCCCTTATCCCCCTCAAGGTCAAAAGGCACCTCCGGGATCAAGACAAAGTTTACCACATTAAGCGCGAGCGCGGCGTTAGCTGCAATAAAACCGGACATTCTTCCCATGACCTTTACAAGCCCGATACCATAGGGCGCGCCTTCCGCTTCTATGTGAGCACTCCTTATCGTTTCAGCGGCAATTGAAAACGCAGTCTCAAGTCCAAAGGTCTTTTCCACATAAGAAATATCATTATCAATTGTTTTCGGTATCCCTATAACAGATATTTTCAACCTTCTTTTCTTAATCTCCTCATATATTGCCAGGGCGCACCTCATAGTACCGTCCCCGCCAATGGTGAACAGAATTGAAATATTCATCCTTTCAAGACAGTCTACAATTTCTCCGGTATCCTGGTGGCCTCTGGAAGAGGAAAGGATACTCCCCCCCTTTTCATGAATGTCCAGAACGTATTCAGGTGTCAGGAAAACAGGTTCATAACCGTATTTTGGAATAAATCCTCTGAAACCGTATAAAAACCCGTATATTGTCTTTAAATTGTACCTGTAAAAAAGTGACATCACCAGGGACCTTATTACATTGTTTATTCCGGGGCAGAGACCTCCGCATGTCACTATACCTGCTCTTGATTTGGAAGGATCGAAATAAATATTCTGCCTGGGACCTGCTGTTTCGAAAGCAAGGAGGGGTTTATCTTTTTTTAACCTGTCAAGGATTTCGTTTTTACTACGGTAAAATATGATGCTGTCAGTATCTTTTACATAGTTAACGATATTGTCTCCATAGACCGTGGAAAGCTTAAGAGGAGAATCAACCCTGGCATCTCCCAGCCTGTCAATCCTGAGCTCTTTTTCCGTTAAATCGAGATTTTCCATAACAGCACAAACCCCCTGTTCACCGGATTCATAGCCTTTTTAAAAAGGTGTTTATCTAATTTTAAGCCAAACACATAAAAAAGACGGGAAAAATCCCGCCTTTATATATTACGAAAAACCTATTAGCTGTCCCTGCTGCTTTTCAGCAATCAGAGGTTTATGAAAATATGCTTTTATCCTTGTTGTCGTATTAACAATATCAGAAGAAAGTGAATACCGTCGTAATTCCGAATGAATCGATCGAATCATATTCTTCAGTATTATCGTTATATTGAAAGGTTCTATCGTAACTTACCTGCATACCAATTATCCGGGTCAGCTCAATAACAACAACTGCTTTGAGAACAGTATCTTCTTGAAGAAGTTCACTGAAAAGGGTATCCAGATTATCGTTCCTGTTATAAGACAATGTACCGTGCACCCTTGGAATCACCCCCTGGTATACACTCACCCACATGTCACCCGCGTGCACACGCTCAGTTGTTGTACCGGTTATCTCATCAGTAACTTCATCTTGTGTAACAACCATCTTATTATAGTTTTCATATCCAAGGCCGAATTCAACTTTTTCAAATAGAATTGCGCTGCCTTCGATGAGAAAACCCGCTGAATTCGTATCCTCGAAATTCGATAGATCCTGCGCGATTATTAAATTCATTAATTCCTGCTGGTATTCGAGCCTTCTGTTTTCCCACAGGAGGTCGATCATGCCGGGCTCATAGTAGTTGCGGATAAATCTGTACTCAACCCTGTAGTTGAAAATTTTTGCGATCTGGCCCATAAGCCCAATACCTGTCCCGATGCCCTTAACCAATTCGAGTGCCCCCGGTTCAACTTTCCCAACGAGGGGGTCAGGAACTTCCGGGTATATATACCCGAGCATTGCCCCATCGGCATATAGCATCATTGTAAATCTATCAATTCTTAAAATCGGCATTTCTATATCTGCACCAAAAATGAGTATTCGCGGGAGCTGATTTTCATTATCTGTTGGTTGATAAAGAGGACCAGAACCGTCAGGGTCAGGCCAGGAAGCCGGTTTCGGCCTCTCATATACTGTAGATACTCCAATCGCGAGGGGAACCTTTTGTCCCATGGGCCGCACGAAAAACCTTCCCCCAAATAGCTGTCGTCTTGAAAAATCAGCCAGCATTGTCTCAAAACCGCCGAGGTGTAAGTTAACATTAAACTGCATACCAACGATGATCTCTTCAGGGAAGTAGATCATGTTTGAGTAATTATCCACGATAAAGCCGTGCCCGAGATAGAAGCTATCGATACCGCCGATCTTGAAATAGAGCGGATCACCCCACTCTCCCCAGCTTATATAGTAAAACTTGATCAAGGTATCGTGAAACCCATCACCCACGTCCGTGTAATCCCACTCATCATTGTTCTCCCATTTGCCTAATATTCCCTCATCAGGCGCGAATATGGCCGGTATGTATAACCCCACACCCAGTTTTCCGATGTTGGGCTCGGGCGTGAAAATCCATCTGTTGTAGACCTGGCCGTCAATGGTAATCGAGCCGACGTAAGCATTGAGCTTGAGAAACTTAGTAAAAAAGCTCTCTCCTTTTTCAGCCGCCTTTTTT
>DAOVJS010000210.1 GCA_030673105.1 Spirochaetota bacterium | reverse complement strand
TATCATATCAAAGAGGAGGTTTAATATGCAGAAGAGAAGAAAGATGAAGAGGATGATCGCTATCATAATTGGAATAGCGGTCATCATGGGCCTGACTTTTGCTGTGGTAATGGCAAGCGGTAAGGAAAAAGAGGCCGCCAGGGAAGCAGTGGAAATTCCCGAACGCTACGTGAAAGCTGCATCCAAGTACGGCGAGGCCAAAAACAAATTTGGCTATCCCGGCGAAGCTATAACGCTCACCGTCGGTTATCAGCCATACTGTACTCCATACTGGACATCTACGATAGTCAAGCAGGCCGAGCTGTGGAGGAAATATATGCCGGCAGGGAGCAAGGTTGTATGGTTCAGGTCACTGTCCGGTCCGCTTATCAATGTCAACATGGTTGCAGGTAAAAACCAGATCGGGTATATGGCCATGACGCCTGGGATACGATCTCTCGATACGGTACCCTGTGATATGACACAGATGACAGGATATGATAATGGCCAGACAGGCGCATCAGCGGTACGTTGGGAACTGGTGGAAAAGGGGATTGTAAAGGAGCCGAAGGATATGGAAGGAAGGAAAAATGGAACTCCCTTTGGGTCTTATTCTCACAGACATACCCTGACATTCCAGGATGAGTTTGGCGTGCAGATGCAGAATTTCGATATGTCAATCGAGCTTGAGGTAACCAACCTGAAAGCAGGAAATATCGATATCCTCTTCTCATGGCAGCCCTATCCGATGTGGGTGGACTATCAGAAGATAGGAAAGGTGCTGTGGACGGGGGCGGACCATCCCTCCACTCGAAAAAAATGGTATCCGGAATCTTATAAAGAGTGGCCCACATGTTTCCGTGTTACCGGTTGTATGCTGATGATCCATGATATACTGCGTGACCGTCCGGATGTTGCAGTGGCATGGCACAAAGCAGAAGAGGAAGCACGAGAGATACTGAATAATCATAAAGATTTTGCTGCGTACCTTGTGTGGACAGATATTTCTGAGGTGCCTCCGGAGGTTATCAGGGCAAATCTGGATATGATGATATGGGATGGTAGGATAACGGACAAGGTAAGAGAAAAGCTTCTTGCAATGGTGCGGCAGTGGCGTGCACCAAAACCGGAAGGTGCGGGAATAATGGATTCAAAGCGAAGTGAAAACCCGGAAGCATTTGTTGAAGAGGCATGTGATGACACCTATCTCAGAATCGCCATAGATGAAATGAAAGCAGAAGGCAGATGGACTTCTGATCTAATGCCGGGTTTTCCGGTAGTAACAGATAAGAAGTTTGATATCGATACAATTGCTGGTGGTACCGGGCGGCTTGCGGCGTGGGAAGATTACGGCACAGACTATGAAGGAGAGATAATAACCTGGGAACAGGAACAATTTAAGTATTAGGATTTTAAAGTAAGCTGAACACAAAGAATATGGAAAAAAGCATGAAGATGTGCTCGAACCTATTTTTTATGTTCGAGGATAGGAGTAACAATAAATCAGTTAATGCGGAGGAAGTTAACTCCGCATTAATTGAGATTAAAAACTTTCTATTTGGAAATAAAAAAACGTATATCGAATGAGAATCATAATTTATTAAGAAGAGGTAAAAGATGGCACTGAAAGGGCATGGTAACAAAGAGATTGTAGAGAGGGTAATATCATCGAAATCAGATGCGCGGGCGGCGGTAAAGGGGTTAAAGCAATTGGCTGTGAGCGGAAGGTGCGCGCGGGAGTGTATCGATATCGGATACGGATTTTTTACACCCCTGGAAGGCTTTATGAATAGTAAGGATGTCGGCACGGTGTGTGAAAAAATGACCCTGGCCGACGGTACGCTCTGGACAATTCCCATTATTCTGGATGTAGAAAGCGGTGAAATTAATTCAAAAGGAATTAAAGCGGGAGAAACCATCCTGCTTACTTATACCGAAAGACCGTTGGCTATTTTAGAGGTAGAAGAAATATTTTCTTTTAACAGAAATAAAATCGCAGAAGCTGTACTGGGTACAAATGAAGAAAAACACCCCGGGGTAAAGATGCTTAACGGATTTAAGGATACATTCATTGGGGGAAAGATTACACTGGTGAATATGCCGCAGTTTCAGCCTCCTTTTGATAAATTCTGGTACACTCCAAAAGAGCTGAGAAAAATAATCGCTGAAAAAGAATGGAAGAGGATAGTGGCTCATCAAACAAGGAACGTGCCTCACAGTGGACACGAATGGTTAATGAAAGGTGCCTGGTTTTCTGCTAACGGGGAGCTTCCTGTCGAGAAGCTGCAGACAGGAGTACTGGTTAACTGTATAATCGGGCCGAAACGCGCCGGTGACTATATCGATGAAGCTATTGTTTTATGCCATCAACAGCTTCATGATTCGGGCTATTTTAGAGATGATATACATATGGTCTCTTTTGCCCTGTGGGATATGAGGTATGCCGGGCCGAAAGAAGCAGTTTTTCATGCCATACTGAGAACAAATTTAGGATGCACACATCAAATGTTTGGCAGGGATCATGCGGGAGTGGGAAGCTACTATGACCCCTATGATGCACACAGGATATTTGACAGGTTTTCTGAAGAAAAGTTAAGTATTAAGCCGGTGCGGGTATTGGAGTGGTGGTACTGTCCTGTATGCGGAGAGGTGACCTATTCCGGATTATGCGGGCATGACACAAAAGTACAGAATTTTAGCGGCACATTAATTCGAAGTATGTTGACAGATAAGGTAAAGCCTACCAAACTAATCTTTAGGCCGGAAGTGTATGATAAGGTAATGGAATGCGCTGATATATACGGCTTTGGGTCCCCTTTTTGCACAGAAAAATATCTTGCTGAAAGACAGCCGGTCTTTATACTTCCGCCATTGTAAGAATAGTTTGTTGCTTAAAAGGATTAATTGATAATGTAAACACGTAAATTGAACCATTATTGAAAATAGAGAAAGGTGCTACAATGAAAAATGTTATTCTATTTACAATTGACACGTTGAGAAAAGACGTGCTTGGATGTTATGGAGGGACAAATAATTCTCCTTTTATCGACTCGATTCAGGATAAATGTATCAGATTTAATAATTTGCAGGCTATTGGATCATATACCCAGGCCTCATTCCCCGGGATTCTTACCTCTTCATATTATCTCGACTATGGTAGGCAAAAAAAATGTTCACCAAAAAGGACGTTGATCTCTGAAGTGTTGAAAAAGAACGGGATTACAACAGCAGCATTTCACTCAAATCCATATATCAGTGGTTATTTTGGCTGGAATCGCGGCTGGGATATATTTTATGATTCCATGGAGGATGATGTAACGGATGAGGTTCCATATGTAAAAGGTGACGTGATTAATAGGAAGATAGATGAATGGCTGTCCTCTTATATCAAAGGAGGAGAGTACAACCGGTTTTTTATGTGGGGTCATTATATGGATGTTCATGAACCCTATGTTCCTGAAAAAAAAGATGTTGATATGATCGATCCTTCCATTACCCTGGATCAGAAAGAGATGTTCAATTTATTTAAAGATCCTTTACTGAAAAGAGATGTTTCTGATAAAGGGAAAGTAGAAATATTAAAAAAACTTTATTTTGCTCATCTCAGGGAGGTGGACCGTTATTTTGAGGAGTTCTTTAGCATATTAAAAAAGCATGATATTTTAAAAAATACGGTGATAATTGTGACTTCAGACCACGGGGATGAGTTTGGAGAACATGGTGGGCTTTCTCATGATGGCAAGATGTATTCAGAGCTTACAAATGTGCCTTTTCTAATTTATGATTATACAAGGGAAAAAGTTGAAGTATGTGATACTGTGGTGAGCAATATAGATATACCTCCAACTATAGTAAAACTTTTTGGACTCGCGCCTGAAGGTAATTTCCGTGGCAGCTC
>DAOVJS010000073.1 GCA_030673105.1 Spirochaetota bacterium | reverse complement strand
GCTACAGTAAAGTAATAAACCTCAGCAAAAAGTCCGGCCTTTTGAACGCCCTGCGGCGTATCTTCAGCCTAAAGGGGCTATACTACATATGGTAAGAAAAAGGTCTCCAATACGGATTATACCATATATAGTGAATAAAAATATTCCAATACGGATTATGCAGCATATTGTAAGCAAAAAGGTTCCTATCCTTACTATACCGGTTCTTTTACTGATTCTTATCTCATTTGTCTCATGCGGGAACCGGGCAGATTGGATAATGTTCCGGGGAGAAGGCGGCAGGGGAGCTACTTCAGGCACGCTTCATCCCCCTCTTGGAATCAAATGGAAACTGCGGCTGCAGCCCGGGGACAATCCAACCCCCGCATTCAATCCACCCATTGTCAAGGGAGATACAATTTTTTTCGGATCCACAGACGGCAATTTCTACGCACTTGATATAAAAAGCGGCTACATGCGATGGGTGTTTAATACAGAGGGCTTGATCAACTCAATCCCTTTTGCGGATGATGAGTACGTATATTTCGGCTCTAACGACGGAAAAGTCTATGCAGTATCCATTGAGGACGGACTTGAGGCATGGTCCTTTAAGACAGAAAGTACTGTGCAGTCAATCATTGTACGCTATAAAGATTCAGTTATTTTTGCCAGTGACGGCGGATCAACATACTTTCTCTCTCTCGAAGGAGTTCTGCAGTACAGGATGCCAAACCCTGTCTGGCATTACTCCGCATTCCAGGTCTATGAGAATGTGGTGTACTTCGCGCCCGGCCCCCTGGAAAGACCTCACAGCCTGGGAGCGCTTGACATTGATCAAAAAACATACCTGTGGATTCTTGACACAGCAGCGCTGAGTGCAACCTGGTATTCATTTCCCGCACTCAAGGGCGATCACCTGTTATTTTCAACCTGCTCCAGCAGGCGGCAGTACTGGGAGCTCAATTATTATGCCTATAACAGGGAGACAGGAGAATTAATCTGGAAATACTCTGATGAGTCAATCTGGGGCGATAGGGTCAGCATTGATCCGGATACCCTGTTCATCCAAAATCTGAAACATCTGGATTACATGGCTCCGACTTTATGGAAAAACCTTGTTGTGTACACCAGCGGGGATTCTGTTGTAAGAGCTTTCTATTACAGGAAAGGCACACTGGCCTGGCTGAGACATTTTGATTATTCAATTAGCAGCGCTCCCACGATAGCGGGCGACCGCATCTATTTTGGATTAAGGGGAGATTCATCCCCTGATGGGCGGAAACCCAGGCTGATATGTCTATCCGTACGAAACGGCAAAAAGCTCTGGGAGATGGAACTGGATGGCGCCCTGTTAAGCGCCCCGGTGATTGCCGGCAAGTGGCTCATATTCGGGACCGATGAAAACCTGTTCTATGTACTTGAAGAGCTGTATTAGTAATTTTATTCCGGACTGTCCTGGTTCTATATACTCTTCTTCGCGATCCTCAAACTCTCCCGTGACACCTCCAGGGTTTTTTCAACATCCCTGTCTGTATGACCCATGGATAAGAACCAGCAGTGGTTCGGATGGAACAGAACGCCCCTGGCCGTCGATTCAATATAGAAAGCTTTCTTCAGGGCTTCTTCAGTAAAAACCAAAAAAGGCAGGGGCGGCGCGCCTGTAACCTTCGCGTCAACTCCCTCTTCCTCTAATATTTCATTCAAGCCCCTCATCAATTTTTCCCCAAGGGCCCACATGTACTGAATACCATTTTTTTCTCTAAGCTCACGTAGAGTCTCTAAAGCAGCAATCATAGAAAAGGAGTTAACGAGGAACGTGGAAGATAACCTTGTTTTCGATGCTTCCAGCATAACTTCCTTTTTCCCGACCACGGCAGAAATTGGATACCCGTTTGCAATTGCCTTGCTCACAGTGGTCAAATCCGGTACAACTCCGAAATACTCCTGGGCGCCCCCCATCGCCATCCTGAAACCGGTTCTGATCTCATCAAAAATGAGCACCGCGTCATGCTCATGGACGATTTTCTTAACGCCCTCAAGAAATCCATCTTCAGGCCACTCTTTTGTTGCCTCATAGGGCTGCATAATAACGCATGCCACCTCGCCCCTGTTATTTTTAAAAACCTCTTCAAGAGAATCAAGGTCATTATACCTGAATGTCAATATATCCTTTGTAATGCCTTCAGGAACACCGTAGAATTCCCGGTCTGTACCGGCGCCGCCGTAACACCAGTCATGCCATCCGTGATATCCCCATCGAATAACCTTATCTTTTCCTGTGTATATCCGCGCAATTCTTATGGCCGCGCTGGTAACATCAGACCCACCCACAAGGTACTTCACCATTTGAGCGCATGGTATGGTCCGGATAAGCTCTTCCGCCAGTTCATTCTGTACCGGATGGACCATGGTAAAACAGAAGCCCTCTTTCAGGCTTCTTTGAACAGCCTTCTCCACCCTTGGATGGGCATGACCAAGTATAATGGGCCCGAATGATAGAATCCAGTCGATATATTCATTTCCGTCAACATCCCAGACATGACATCTTTTACCCCTGTTCATAAAAATCGGATAATTCCCCGGGTAAAATTTACTTGGATGCCTTGCGCTTGTAACACCACCCGGAATTATTTTTTTAGCCTCTTCAAACAGCTCCTCTGACCTGACAAATCTTTTTTTCATATAATGGCCCCTGTAATGTATGCCTGGAAATGGTATATGGGGTGACTTTTTCCATAAAACGGGGGAAGTGCTGGGAGAAAATGGATATCTGCTACAGCGAAGAGCCTGAGCTGAAAGAGGTCAAAAAGGGACATTTTACCGCCTGTTACCTGTATTCCTGGGACAAAAATATAGAGCTACATTATTTCTTTCCCGACGGCAACCCTCTGAAGCCTTTTTATTACTTCTTCAGATAATTCCATCATCCTTACTCCGATATCCCACGTCTTTAAACGGAATATTCCGTCAGACTTGTACTCCTCTTTCCGAATAACCACTCCTTTCACTTCATCCCTACCGAGGAGGCTGAGTTGTCTGGAATCAAAAATTGTCTTGTCTCCGATATTAAGAATAAAATCCTTATGATCATGTAATTCAATCCCCAGGCCTCCTTCACTGATACTCTTGATAAGCCCGGCTTTTCTCTGTTTCGATTCAACCCTGGTAATACCAATTATTTTTGCAACCAAAAACCTGGGATGCCTTCTCACCGATTCAAACTCCGGGTTGAATTCATAGATACCCTCCACCTCATACGCCTTTATATCATCCATACCGTATTTTTTTGTAATCTGCTGAATCGGCAGAAGATAGGAAAGTAATTTTACTTCTCCTGCTGTTGTTTTATCGATAAAGATACGATTATCCGATGCAATTGACTTAAGCCGATCTCCCCGGTTTACACAACTGCCTACCAGGGTAAAATCCCTCCTGGCAGATGGTCCAACAAAACCTGAAATAGCTTTTCCTGTTCCTATACCTATGCCAATTTCCAGAGGAAGCGAGCCAATTCTCACCAATTCTGGTATGAGATGGAACATCTCCATTCTCATTTCTATCGCGGCCCTTACAGCGTTATAAGCATCGCTTTTCTGCATTGCCGGCAGACCCCAAACGGCCATCAGGCCGCCGCCGCCGATCCATGGAATAATTCCATCATATTTTTTTACAATAGATTCCAGAACGCGGAAATACAGGTCTATGATTGCCAGAATTGTCTTATCATCATGCATTTTAAAAAGATTGTGGAAATTTATTATATCAACGAACAGTACACTGATCTTCTTCATCTCACCTTCACCCTTAATCTGCATCTCCTTTTCTATTAGCTTCCTTTCAAGATCAGGAGGTAAATGAAACATATCCATTGTATGACCCTCAATTTTAAAATATTTATACCACCCTATTATACCATATTTTAGAGAAAATTTATATCATTAAATATTTTATCAAGCTCTCCGTCATTCATTATGCCACGAATATAATTTCGTTTGGATGTGTGATATGATACTTTTAATGCCGGAAATTTGTTCTCGAAAGTATAGCACGCGCCATGTTTGAATATTAGATTCTTTGTTTCAAAGTTGTTGTCTCTAAAAATAATTTTCAGCTGGTCAAATGCCTTTTTCCCAAGCGCAAGAATTACTTTGATATTTGACAATAATTCTATCTCTCTCTTTAAATAATCCATACATGATGATAGTTCAGTCTTATCCGGCTTATCTCCCGGAGGCGAACATCTGACCACATTCGTGATAAAGACATCTTTTAATCTCAAACCATCGAAACGGTCTTTAGATATCTTTTTATTGGAAAATCCGTGCCTGAACAGAGCATTATAAAGATGGTCCCCTGCCGTGTCTCCGGTAAACGGCCGGCCTGTCCTGTTAGCGCCATGAGCTCCGGGAGCCAGCCCGACAATAAGAAGTCTGGCTTCAGGGTCTCCGAATCCGGGAACGGGCCTTGCCCAGTACTCTTCATCAATAAATTTATTTCTTTTTCCTTTTCGCGTTCCGGCCCAATCCAGGAGCCTCCTGCACCTGGTGCAGTTAACAATTTCAATTGATAAAGTACTGAGCGACACAGGCAGATTACCTTTAGATTTCCTGGATATTATAGTAAAAAAATATAATATGAAATAACAAAATAATTGAGACTGGATAGCGCACTCTCACCGAAACAGATCGCGGATGGGGGGCAGTGAGTTTTTTACTTCATTCCAGTTGATTTCAAAAGGCTTATAGTCTTCCTCCAGCAGGCTCGATTTCTCATGAGCCTTTTTTATTCGTGTATCGATTTCCGGATGGCTGTCGATATATTTTAATATTTTCCCCAGCTCATGTTTATTTTCCTTTTTCAAGTTATCTAATGCTGCTCCAAGATTGGCCGGGTCAATTTTCGCCGCAGTTAGCAGGTCAAGAGCATAATCATCAGCCCGGGATTCAACTGCGCGGGAAAAACGTATATTGGTCGCTTCCTGGATTATACGCTCTACAAGCACCTGGGCATTCCTGCCGCCAAAGAGAGAAAAAAATATCGAAAGGCCTATCTGCCTTGATAGACTTTTCATTGAATCACGGTTTACAACATGCCCCAGTTCATGGGCAAGAACAGCTGCCATTTCTTCAGCACTATCGAGGCTATTGATAAGACCTGAATAAACAACTATAAGCCCGCCTGGAAATGTAAGGGCATTTACTACCGGAGAATTTAATACCAGAACTTCTATATCATAGGGCTGGGGGTCAGTAACAGAAAGGAGCCGGTCCATAATGGCCTGAATAGTCCCGTTCACTTCTGGCACATCAACAACAAGCTCCTGTAAACTGAGGCTTTCAACAATTAAAGATTTCAGGGCTGATTCAATGGAGAGAACCGCGTGTCGTGACCGGTCCTGTTTCCCTTCCCTTTTATTTTTCAGGAGCTCTGTTACTCCATACGAAAGGAAAAGCATTAAAAGGACCGCGGCTAAAATAATCCCCAGGTCTTTTAAAATGTAAAAACCCTTCTTCAAAAACCCTCCGGTGGTTTGTTTTCCTCAACAGGTTCAGAAAAGGAGACAGCGTCCGGGCCATAATATCGTCCAAAGGACAGCCTCCCAAAAAAGGGAAAATAAAAGAAACTTCCTTTCCTGGCCCGGCCAAGAGCGATAATTGAATAAATTATATACACGATATTACTTAAACCCATGAAAACAAGGTATACAAAAAATGCTGAAGAGAACGTGTTCTCACTAAGCAGGATCCCGGCCAGCCAGGCAATAAACCCCACATTAACAAGAGTAACAGGAATTTGAGAAAGCAGTGACTGCAGGGCGTGGAACGCTATAAACCTCGAGTTCTTTTTATTAACAAAAAAGTAAATAACCGCGGCCACAATGTTGAGAATCGGCAGAGGAAACCCTATGGCCCATGCGGCGAACATCATAAAGTAAGCTCCCATGGCATCTTCTTTTTCCCTGTTGCTGATTTCATCAGGTTGAGGAAGTTTTATCTCAGTATCATTCATCTAACCACCTAAGCCTTTAAAGAAAATGGAGGGTATTCATCAGTATAAAATCCAAGGTACAACGCCACACGTACTCCCCAGCGCCGGACTCCTACATTAAATTCATGCCAGCTTTCTGGATACTCTGCTTTAAACAGCACAACCCACCAGGCTAGAAACTCAACAACGCCTGTCGCCATTTGAAGGCCGTAGAGGCAGACACCATGGGGAATCCCAACGTAGGCCCAGCCGAGAAACGCCCTTAATAATAATAGGCCGCGGCTGACCCTTTCAGGCCTTTCAACCTGAAGAGAGACCTTATCACTTGTCCCTTTGATACCGAAGGCCGGATACCCATCGATTAAGTTTGCAAGCACCGCGTCAACCCTGAGCTGCCAGTTCATCAATTTTACCTGGAACTCAAAAATACCTTCAGGAAACCGGGCCGTAAAAAGAATGGCCCAGAAGGTTATAAAACCAAGAACCGCGGACCAGATAAATAGAAAAAATAATAGAAAGTAGTGGGGAACAGCAATATAAATCACGCCAAAAAATGTACGCAATAACAGCTCTCCCCTTGAATATCTGTCCTGATGTGTGATTTCTAATTTCATATTTCCTCCTTATTTAATAAATGGTTACCTTCGCACTCTACCCGGCTTTACCGGGGCTATTCTATAAAAATTGAATGCCACGATGATTGGTGTAATTAGTGCCTGATTTATTAAAAGTATAAGATAAATATAACCATATATCCAGTTTTTTTAAAAACATGAAAATGTTATTTTTCACCCATTGAGACCATCGCGGTCCGCCGATATTGAAGTACCAATCTCAACGTACACCTTAAATCTTTATCTCCTCTTTTATCACAGGGTTTATCTCAGAAAGCTCACTTAATTTTTCATCTATTCTCGCAATATCTATGGGATATTTACCGTATTCTTTCGCTGTATTAAAAAGAGCCATAATACTCTCAGGCTGCATGTTTGCCTGGATATTATGCCCGCCGGAGAATATATAACCACCACCCGGGGCAAGATACCTGATCCTGTACAGAGCATCGGCCATGACTTCCTCTTTGCTTCTGTGAAATACACCCTGATTATTGGTGTTCCCATGAAACACCAATCTGTCTCCGTATTCTCTCTTTAGTCTCTCAGCATCTTCATTGCCTTTCGCGTTAGCCTGAAGAGGGTGCACTATATCCACACCCATTTCAATCAAGTCTTCCATCATCCAGAAGGTAGCACCGCATGTATGCATACAGAATTTTGCTTTTGTCCTGGACTTCACAAAACTTATTATTTTCTTAAATCTGGGAACCATTGTCTCCCGAAACATTTTCGGCGAAATGAATGGGCCATCCTGCACACCCCAGTCATCCGCGAACCACTGATATTCTATATAATCCCCAACTTCAAATAAATATCCATCAAGCATTTCTATATTCCAATCAACAAGCTTATCCATTATGTAATCAGCAAGAGGCACATTAAGTATTATATCTTCGGTGAACTGCCGTATACCTCTCAATACCCAGGCAAAATAATATATCGCGAGCTGGAGTCCACCGACAAGCGCGTAATCTGTCTTTTCATACAACTCCTTCGCTTTTTCCTGCAAGCCCTCAAATCTTGCCGGGTCTCTTGGATCTGGGAATTTGTACCTCTTCACATCTTCCAGAGTGGCATTGGCCAGTACGGGCTCTGAAATATCACAATACAGACCGCACCGTTTAAGACCGGTTCCAAATTCATCAACCCATGAACCGTCCGGTTTTTCTTCATATTTCCAGAATGATGGTGGATTAGCATATATATACCGGGTGTCTACGCCTAACAGGTCGTACACTTCCTCACTCAATCCCGCTATCCTCTGTGTGGGGCAAACAATTCTGATCTTGTCTTTCAGCCTGAGATAATCCAGCAGATTTTTATACGCCACTTCATGTATCTGGCTTACAACTGAATTACAATCTATCGGTACCCTGTCCGGTTCTTCATGGTTTAAAGCCTTCTTTACCCTTTCTCTTGAAGTCATCTTAACCGCCTTATACTCATAATATTCTAATGCAAAAAATCCCTGTATATTCTATACAACAACCCTCAACCATCCACCATCAACATAGTATGTTGAACCTACACAGTAGCTTGCCCGGGGTGAACAGAGAAATACAAAAAAATGAGCCAGTTCCCCGGGGGTCGCGAATCGGCCTATAGGGGCATTTTCAACTGCCAGTTGTTCAAGATATTCTTCAGGTGTAATACCCTTTTCCTTACCTACCAGCGAAGCAGTCTTTTTCCAATCCGGAGTCATAATCAATCCAGGATTTACACAGTTCACACGGATATTATCCTTAATTACTTCATTCGAAAGACACTTTGAAAACATTACCAGGGCAGCCTTGGTGGTATTATAGATAGGTTCATAATCAAGAGGCTGTTTCGCACAAATCGAAGCATTGTTAATGATTACACCTTCTTTTCTCTTTCGCATAAATGGTATCAGAGCCCTCGATAATCTTACCGCGGCCATCACGTGTAATTCCCAGTAATACTGCCACCTGTCATCTGCCGCTTCCATGATCTTTTCAGCACTGCCGGTTCCGGCATTGTTAATCAAAATGTCTGCCCCTCCAAAATCCTTTTCAACCCGAAAGACCAGAGAATTTATGTCCTCTATTCTGGTAACATCCGCCTTCACCCCTGAAACTCTGACCCCGTATTGTTTCATGATCCTTTCTGAGGCATTATTAACATCTTCTTCATTCCTCCCGCATATGACAAGGTGAACACCTTCCCCTGCAAGACCCTCCGCAATAGCATATCCAATCCCTCTACTTCCCCCGGTAATAACAGCAACCTTATCTCTCAGTCCTAAATCCATGATTATGGGCCCTCCTTAACAGAATCACAGCGCGGATTTTAATCCAGAGAAATCATCACCTTCATCGCGCGGTCTTTCGCCCTATCAATATAATGATACGCATCCAGATAGGATAAAAATGGAAAATGATTCGTAATCAGTTTTTCCAGGCATAATTTATTTGAGCGGACAAGCTCGACAGCCTTTTCATAATCTTCCCTGCGGTACAATTCATTATTTATTGCGGCTGATGGTAATTAAGATGATATAAAAAGAAAAGAACCGTCGAAATAAAGGTATAGAAACAGGTAACATGCAAAACCACAATTGGTGCAACTTCGGGCTTGCCCGACTTTATTCACCAACAACTAATTAGAGGTTGTGGGACAACCTCAATTATAATCGTTTAAGCTAACAACAAGTACGGCCAGTAAGCAGGAAATACAAACAAGATTTGCTCATGCCTCTTCCAGTGCCGCTCCCATGGTCAGCCTCTTTCTCTCAATAATCTGGCTGATAAGTACGGAAGAAACAATCACCACTCCGAATATGGTGAATGTCCAGTAGTAAGGCACTCTTAATAAAATCAGGCCGTTTTCGATTATGGAAATAACCATTGCGCCCCAGAACACTCCCGGTATGCTTCCTATACCTCCGGTAAGTGCTGTGCCTCCTACCACAGAAGCAGCTATAGCCTTTAACTCCCATCCATCCCCGGCACGGGCCGAAAATGTACTAGCGCGAAACATCTGCATAATAGCGGAAAAGCTGCATATAAAACCGACAACAGTAAAACACACCATCTTGATTCTATCAGTGTTGATTCCCATTGCCTTGGCTGCCTGTTTATTATCACCTGTCGAAAATATCCAGTTTCCGAATTTGTGGGAGTAAACAAGAAAACCCAGGATGAGAGCAATTCCGATAAACCAGATGAACTGGACGGGTAGAATAGTAGCAATAGTTCCCGCGACCGCCTTATACATTATCGGGATCCGCTCCAGCTCCAGTCCTTCCTGCAATCCTCCGGACCAGAAGAGCGTTACGCCTCTCCACAGCATCATTGTCCCTAAAGTTGTGATAAATGACGGTATTTTTGTTTTTACAGTAATTATCCCGTTCACTAAACCGATCAATGAGCCAATACCAAGTGTAATAATCACCGCTAACAGCACATGCATTCCCGAACCAAAAAGCTGAAGAAAAGTGTAACTGCAAAATACTAAAATGGAACCCACAGAAAGATCGAACTCACCTGAAATCATCAGCATTGCCACAGCAAGGGCTATGATATTGAATTCCGAGCTCGAGG
>DAOVJS010000113.1 GCA_030673105.1 Spirochaetota bacterium | reverse complement strand
CGGCGAAGTCCCAAGGCTCATGCTCGACGACCCGCCGGGCCTCGCCGCCCTGCCAAGGAATGACCTCGATCCAGGATCTCAACGTGCTCAATGCCGGGATACTCAGAAAGTCCGGAATTGTTGCAGTAGACTTAACACCAGCTGCAGTGGGGCCATATGTTTGTCCGGTTGTGAACATGAATGAACATATAGATAAGCTTAACATTAATCTGATAACATGCGGTGGTCAGGCCACGATACCAATAGTTGCAGCCGTATCTTCGGTGACAAAAGTACACTATGCTGAAATCGTTGCGACTATTGCAAGTAAATCTGCCGGTCCAGGGACACGGCAGAATATAGATGAATTTACACAGACGACAGCCCGCGGGGTTGAATTGATAGGCGGTGCTGAGAGGGGTAAAGCGATTATCATACTTAATCCCGCTGAACCTCCGATTATTATGAGGAACACAATTTATGCTATGGTCGAACAGGTGAATAAGGATGTCATAAAAGAGTCGGTTGATAGTATGATAGCACGGGTTCAGGAGTATGTGCCGGGGTACAGATTGCGTCTCGGTCCTCTGTTTGATGAAAATAAGGTGACCATCATGATTGAAGTTGAGGGTGCGGGGGATTACCTGCCTGATTATGCCGGCAATCTTGATATAGAGACTTCTGCCGCTGTGGCGGTTGGAGAACAGATTGCAAAGAAATTCATTGAAGAAAGAGTAAATTAATATGAAAAATAAAATACGCATCGTCGATACTACACTGAGAGACGGCAGTCACGCTGTTAAACATGAGTTTACTCTTGAGGATGTTTCTAAAATAGCGTCTGCCCTGGATAGGGCCGGTGTATACGCTATTGAAGTTTCCCATGGCGACGGGCTGGCAGGCTCCTCTATCCAGTATGGGTGGGCGAAATACTCTGATGAAGAAAGGCTGTCAGAGGCGCAGAAAGTCGTTAAAAACAGCAGTATTACGGTGCTGCTTCTTCCGGGTATAGGTACACGGGAAGAGCTGAAAATAGCTATTAAATGCGGCGCTAAGGTTGCCAGGATAGCTACTCATGTTACCGAAGCAGATATATCAGAGCAGCATATAAATATGGCAAAAGAAATGGGGCTTGAAGTTATGACATTTTTAATGTTAGCCCACATGGAAGGGCCATCAAAAGTTTTAGAGCAGGCGAAACTGATGGAAAGTTACGGGGCGGATGTCGTGTATGTTGTGGACTCTGCCGGTGCAATGGTTCCGGAGGATGTAAGGGCCCGTGTTGGATTACTGAAAGAGAAACTTAAAGTAGAGGTTGGCTTTCATGGTCATAATAATCTCGGACTTGCAATAGGCAATACAATTGCCGCGGTTCAGGAAGGAGCCGCAGTTGTTGATGGAACCCTTGCCGGGTTGGGAGCAGGGGCGGGGAATGCGCAGACAGAGGTGCTTGCTGCTGTACTGGATAAGATGGGTTATGAGACGGGTGTTGATCTGTACAAAATTATGGACGCTGCGGAAGACATTGTGCGGCCCCGAATGCTCCGGCCGCAGATAATAGATAAGTCTTCGTTAATTATGGGGTATGCAGGGGTATATTCAAGTTTTCTTTTACATACATACAGGGCCGCAGAAAAATTTGATGTCGACCCACGTGACGTCCTGATCGTGCTGGGGAGGAGAAGGGTTGTAGGCGGGCAGGAAGATATGATTATTGATGTTGCACATGAACTTTCAGGGAAAAAGAAGCGGTAAGCACAAATTCCGGTACAGAAACCCGCAGGCGGAAGTAAGATGCAGAGTGATAACATAAATTGAGAGGGCTTCTATGAAAAAGGTGTCAATAAAAATAGTCAGGATCGAAGGGAAATGCAGCAAACATAAAGCAGGGGACCGATGGATTATGGAAAATGGAACTTTATACGACCCTGATGGTAACGGGTTCTGTATTTATGCACTCAATGCAATAATGCCCATACTGCCTTTGAAAGAAACTGAAATCGCTGAAAAGGATCACTGGATATACAAGTATTAAGAGTTTTTATGTCCTGATATAAACGGCAGGGCCATTTTTCGAATAGAACCGGTCGTAGAATAATAGTAAAGAGAAGATTTATGGGGAAGAGAACAATTCAGGGGGTGTGTCTATGCAGAAAGTAGAAGAAAAGAGATGGGACAAAAACAAAAAAATAGCTCGTGAAATTGCGGAGGATAAAGAGAGAAAAGAAAAATTGATTAACAACAGCTACCAAATTGGAGGGAAATATGTAACTACATTCTGGGGATGCGCGCAGGCAACATTTTTAGCAACCGTAGATACTCTGAGAACTGAAGGAATTGAGATTTTACCAAAGGAGGATGAAGAAAAAATATTTCCGGCTCTGGTAGGATTGGCCGGAGGTACCGGAAATGTGGGGGTTGGATCATGCGGGGCTCTTGTCGGCACTTCGTTCTGTGTAAGTCTGGCAGCAAATAGATCTCAGGGGGTTGACCAGAAGGTCCAGGAGGCCAATATAAACAACAGGTGGATCTCTTATGACGCAGTTTATAAATATCCCGCGGATAGATTTTTGAAAGCATACAATGGATTATCATGCAGGGCTGTTACCTGGGCGAGGTTTGGAAAGCATTACGATTCCTGGGACCCGGTAGCCAAAGCAGAGTTTGGAAAAGAAGAGAAGGAGAGGGGATGCGTGTTGGATACAGCCGGTTATCCATGTACTATAGCACGGGCTGTTGCGTGGGCAGTTGAGGATATAATAGATCTGCTTGTGGATCCCATAACGCTTGAACAGGTGATCCGGGATCATAACTTGCCATGACATCGTAGAGGTGAGGACATGGAAAAAGAAAAAAAATTAGAAACACCGAAAAAATTGAGTGCCGATTGGGGGCTTGAGCTGCCTCCAAAAAAAAGGGCAATAATAAGGGCGCGTGAGCTGGGAACAATTTATCAGGGTACCATCATTGGATGCAGCCACTGTGCATTTCTCGCGGCAATTGATGCTCTCGAATCCGAGGGTATTAAACTAATTTCAGAGGACATCAAAGATAAGCTTTTTACCGGGCTCATGGGGCTTACAGGCGGGGTTGGAAACAGCGGTATTGGGACGTGCGGCGCAGTCAATGGGGCGAGTTTTGCAGTGAGTTTAGCGACAAACATAACAATAGAGGAAAATGCAAAGGACAATTCCAACAGGTGGCTTGCCTTTTATAATGTTAAGCATTATGTATGCGATAAATTTATGGAGAAGTGGGGGGCAATAACCTGCAGGGAGATTCAGATTAAAAATTTCGGCAGGGCCTATGACTCGCAAATGCCGGAAAGAAGCAAACAGTTATTTCAGGCTGCAAAGGAAAAGGGATGTCGTAATCCTTATGATTGTACCATCGCTATTGGCGCGGGCTGGGCTGCTGAAGCGGCATGGGAAATAGTACATCAAAACTTTGATGAGAGAGAAAGACTGAAAGAAGAGATTAAAAGGAAGCAGGCAACCGATCAGAGCACACAGTACAGGAAATAGTAATCAATCCTTTCATTAATAATTATGGGAATTTTTTTCTATCCAATCAGTTCCTGTTAAATATTGATGATAAAATGATTCCACTTAAAACAAAGGCCCCTCCAAGCCAGAACAGCCAGGAAAAACTTTCTTTTAAAATGATGAGGGAAAGAATTACGGCAAATACGGGCGTCATGTAAATATATATGGAAACATGAGATGCGGGCATCCTCTTAAGACATGTAAAGTACAGAGGGTAGGCGATCCCGATCATGGTCGCGCCAAGCAGTACCATGATTATCCATATATATGCGTCCGCTTCAAAAAGCTGCTGAAACCCCACGCTTGAGGCCGTAAAAATAGTGAGCAGTACCGCTCCCGAGAAAAGGGCAAGGGTGGCCACGGTAAGCGGGTCATTGCGGGAGAGCACGTGTTTTCCGAAAACAGAATAAAGCGCGAATGAAATTACAGCGGACATTGAAAACAGACAGCCGGTGAGATTAACACCGGAATTCAATGTAAAACCGGCGTTAAACGTTACAAATATTACCCCGGCAAAGGCAATAATGATCCCGATGATTCTATAAAAAAAGATCTTTTCTTTTAAGAATATAGCTGAAAAAATGGTTATAAATACAACGTTTGTTGATATCAGTACAGCGTTCATGGAAGCTGGAATACGTGAAAGAGCGCTGAATGTGAAAATCTGATACGAGAAAAATCCAAACACACCAAGAAAAAGTGATGAAAAAAAATCCCGCCGGGATATTTTGAAAACATCCCTCAGCCTTCCTGCCAGAGTTAGATAGATTAACAGGCTGAGAAATCCGGCAATCAGGTTTACAGCTCCCAGTTGAAACGGATGAACGGTTCTTAAAACTATTTTTCCCAGAGGATGCCCCAGAGCCCAGAAGAAAGCCGCGATGAGCATGAAGATATATTCAATCCGGAAGGGAAAGGCTCTTTTTTCCATGGGAAAATGTTCCGTTTCTTATGATAAATTGAATGGGGTTAAAAAAAGTGCAGGGGCGTTTTGCCCCTGCCCTGATAAAAAAAGTGTTTTTAAATTCTGTAATAAAAGCATTAAATGTACAATCTGTTGTATGGGACAGCCTGATTAGCAGAGGCTGCAACACAACCTCAATTACTTTGTTCTCTCCTCCAACTGGTCCAGCACAGTCTGCAGCTGCTCTATTTGCAGTCCATATCCGGCGAAATCACCTTCACGCAGCATGGTCTGGGCCCGGTTATAATGGGAGACTGCCCGGTCAACTAAGTTCTTGATGCTCAGTAAGACTCCGGCTTCCGGTTCTACCATTACAGCCTCTCCCTTTTCAGCTATTGCAACTTCCGGTCTGCCGAACATTTTATAGAGAGCATCCTCCAGGTTGAGTCCAATTACTATATTGTCCTGATACCCGATAATTACCCGCTTTAATTCAGGAAGCTCGCTCTGTTCAGCCTTGAGGTATACGGGCTCAACGTATATCAGCGAATCCTTTATGGGAATCACAAGCAGGTTGCCCCGGATGACACTCGACCCTTTTTGGCCCCAAAGTGTGAAGAGCTGTGAAATTTCTGAGTTCTGATCAATTCTTGACTCGATCTGAAGAGGCCCGTACAGGAGCTTTTCCTTTGGGAACTTATATTCAATTATTCTTCCGTAATTTTCGCCATCGCACATGGCTGCTATCCACGCCAGCATGTTGTTTTTATTCGTGGGAGTGAAAGGCAGGATGAGGACGAACTCTTCATTTTGTTCGGCATCAGGGAACTTTACTATCGTGTAATAGGGAATCATGTTGGTCTCTTCTTCACCGTAGATTTCCCTCGGTATATTCCACTTATCTTCCTTGTTGTAGAAAACCTGGGGGTCTGTCATATGGTAAGTTGAGTAAATTTCAGCCTGAACGGAAAAGATATAGAGCGGGTACCTGATATGTCTCTGAAGACCTTCAGGCATCTCGCTTATATCATTGAACATGTCCGGAAAAATATTACTGTAAGTCTTGATAATAGGATCTTCCCTGTCTATAATGTAAAACTTCACGTCTCCTGTATACGCGTCTACGGTTATTTTCACCGAGTTTCTGATGTAGTTATAACGACCTTCGGAGGGGGTTGAATAGGGAAACTGGTCGGTGATGGTGTACGCATCGATAATCCAGAAAAGCTTCTTATCGTGGACCACAAGGTAGGGATTCGGGTCGAACTTTAAGAACGGCGCTATTTTGGGTACCCGTTCCTGTATGCTTCTAAAGACCATGAGCCTGCTGTCCGGGTTGAGGTATTTAGTAAAAATGATCTCAAGGCTTTTTAACTGTACTGCAAGAAGGAATTTTCGAATGGAGCTCTTTATTTGTAAACCGCCGGTCCCCGCGTAGCGTACGGTCTCATTTGTATCACCTTTAGGATAATCAAACTCCGCCAGCTTTGTATTAACAATGACGTAGGGTATCGTCTCTTCACCGTAGTATATCTCGGGGCGCTCCAGTTCGAGGGGGACAGAAATCTTCGGTGGAATATCTTTCACAATTAAAACCGGTAACCCCTCTTCTCCGATCTCGTTTACGGGAGCCATAACAAGGCCGTACCCGTGTGTAAACTGAAGCGTCTCATTTACCCAGGTTTTCGCTTCCGGGGGTATTTCATCGTAGTTTATTTCCCTCGCGGAAAGCATTACCTGTCTGTATTCATCACCGAAATAGTACCGGTCTACATCAACATCGTAAAAATCGTAGTAGAGCCGGAACTCCTGTATCTGAGAAAAGGTCGCCTTTAGAGGCCTGTGGTCCCATAACCGGATGTTTTTTGTTATTCCTTCTTCGGGAGTGAAATCTGCAGCAGTTAGGGAATCTTCTACCGGGAATGCTTCTCGTTCAATTATTTCAAGATTGAATCCTTTACGCGTATAATTGATGTTATTTTTAATATATGGGAGCTCCTTGACCAGTTCGTTAGGCCTTACTGAGATCTGCTGGACTATACCGGGAATAATTCCTGTAATTACTATTGCACCGGCAATAAGGATTCCAAACCCGATAAGCGGCTGTTTAAAACTATTCTTTTTTATACCGATGTAAGTCAGTACTGCTGTGAAGAGGGAGACAGCTATCATGATGTAAAACGAAGGTCTGGACACTTTTACGTCGGTAAATCCAGCGCCGTAAATGAGACCTCTTTTTGAGAAAAGAAGCTGATAGACCTTTAGCCAGTAATTCCACGCAATAATTATGACGATCAGAAGAATAAGGGAGATGATATGTTTTTTCGCCTGGTCACTGATGGTGAGCTTATTATTCTCAAAAGAAACATTTCCCGAAACAAGGTAGAGAAAACTCACCGCGATCATTGTCAGGATAATTGTTCCCAGGCTCCAGGATTTCAGGAAAAGGAAAACCGGCAGTGTAAAAACGTAGAACGACAGGTCCCTGTGAAAGACTGGATCAGCGATGTTGAATTCCGCTTTATTGAAATATTTTAAAATGAGTTCCCATCTCCCGCTGCCGTTCCTCGCCATGATAAGGCCGAGTATCAACAGGCCAAGCAGGGCGATAATAACCCCGATTTTTCTGCTGATTTCAACGGGCACCCCTCCCTGCTGTATCTTTATACTCTGGATGTTCCCCTTTTTAAACGCAATGATAAAGTTGACACCAGCAAAAATCAGAAAGATAAAGAAGAAAGTAAACCACATCCCTATCTTCGTCCAGATGACTTTTACAAAAACACTTAATAATCCTAATTTGTTGAACCACGTGTAGTTGAGCCATATTTTTGCGCCTATGAATAGAGCGATAATGATAAAAATAATGACCCCTATTAATATTACGATTTTTACACCTGTTTTCATGATTTACCTTACCTTTCGTATTGTAGTTTTTATTTATGCAGATTTTTCTTCTTCATTTGCCTCTCTGAGAGTGAGAGGATTGACTTTTTCCTTTATGACATCTCCGGTGATAAGTATCCTGGAAATGTCGTCCCTGGATGGGATTTCATACATCAAATTGAGCATTATTCCCTCAAGGATTGACTTGAGACCCCGTGCTCCTGTATGTCTCTTAACGGCTTCTGATGAGATTTCATCAAGGCTGTCGGGGGTAAACTCTATATCAACTCCTTCAATTTCAAATATTTTTTGATACTGTTTTACCAGCGCGTTTTTAGGCTCTATAAGTATTTTTTTCAATGACTCCCTGTCAAGATCATGGAGGGGCGCGATAACCGGAAGCCTGCCCACGAATTCAGGAATGAGCCCGTACTTTATGAGATCGTCAGGGTGCACATTCTTTATTATTTCATCTAAT
>DAOVJS010000033.1 GCA_030673105.1 Spirochaetota bacterium | reverse complement strand
TTGATGCACCGTATAAACGTAGATTTACCGCATCCGGACGGCCCGACAATCGATAAAAACTCCCTGTCCTTTACAGCAAAAGATAGATCTTTAACTGCTTCAACCTCTCCGTAATTTTTATAGACATTTTCCAAAACTAGCTTATCCATATTACTCCCCGAGCACTCGAATTAATTCCTTTTTTTCATTAAAAATACACGTGGAAGAAAGATCCAGCTGTATAAAGATCTTCTGGCCGATTTCGAACTTCTGGTTACCCTTAAATTCCGTTTTAAATATTTCATCTCCAATCTTCATCGACACAACGGTGTTCATACCATGTTTCCCGCATGAGTATACTTCCGCTTTGATCCTGCTATTGCCTGAAGATGAAGTTAGGTGTATTTTTGATGACCTTACTCCCATGATGGCCGGTCCCGGTTCCAACCTTTCTTTCAGAGCTATTTCTATATCTCCTGATTTAAAAACCGGTTTCCCGCCGCTGCCGGATATCCTGCCATGCAGGAGGTTCATTGGCGGATCACCGATAATCTGAGCCACAAAAGTATTTTTAGGTTTTTTAAATATTTCTTCCTTTTTGCCGGACTGCTCGACCGTTCCCTGATTGAGCACGATGATATGATTGCCGAGGCTCATTGCTTCACGCCAGTCATGTGTGACATAGATAATGGATATTTTCAGAGTCTCCTGCAAATGCTTAAACTCACTTATCATTTGATATCTTAATTTTGCGTCTAAATGGGCAATCGGCTCATCCATAAGATACAAATCTACCGGTTTAATTAGGGCGCGGCCCAGTGCCACCCTCTGTCTCTGCCCGCCGGAGAGAAAACCGGGTTTTCTATCAAGAAAAGGGTATATTCCCAGCATCGTCGCGACATCGCGTACCCTTTGTTTTATTTCTTTTTCATCCATCTTCAGCGCGTTTAATGAACTGGCCAGGTTTTTATATACAGAAATATGGGGATAGAGCGCGTAAGTTTCAAAAACCATTGCAATATTACGATTTCTCGGTTCCAGATTATTGATAATACGGTTTTTGAAATAAATTTCCCCCGACTTAACCGATTCAAGCCCGGCAATAACCTTCAGAGTCGTCGTTTTGCCTGCACCGGAAGGCCCCAGAATGACCAGGCACTCACCCTTCTTTGCTGCAAGGTTTATCCCCTTCAGTGCCTCAACACTTCCATAATTTTTATATACATCCCTTAAAAGCAAAAGTTCTTCACCATTGATGTCCTGATTATTAACATCACTTTTTTCACCCATTTTAATTTTTCTTCCTTATGATATTTCTTATTTTCCCGAAAGATAAATATCTTTAAACCTTACGAGGTCCACTTCAAATTTTGTTCTGTCACCCCGGTGCAGGGCGTGAAAATATTCCAGCGGCTGGCCGTTCTTTAAATAAGTCATACTGTCCAGCTCGATTAATGGTGCCCCTACCTCAATATTCAACAGCGATGCCTCATGCTCATTCGCCAGGCTCACCCCGATATACCTGTGCCCCTTGTGTATATCCAGACCGCATTTCTCCAGAAAAGCGTACAAAGATTTATTTTCTAAATCCGCATGCGCTAACTTCGGGCATAACTTCTGCGGGATATAGGTTGTCACATAAACGGACGGTTCATCATTCAGTTTACGGATACGGCTGAGCAGAACAACAGGCTCGCTTACCTCAATTCTCAACACTTCCGCGATGCGGGGAGAAACAGGCCCAACCTTCCTTTTTTCAATATGAGTGGTTACTTTAAATCCCCGTTTCGTAAAGTCTTCATAAAAACCGACAAGATTCTGAACGAATCCTGTGATTATTTTAGGCCTCGCGATAAACGTACCCCTGCCTTTTTCAGTTGTTAAGTGGCCCTGGTTCTGCAGCTCCTTTATGGCCTGCCTCACTACAGTCCTGCTGATATCAAAGTGCTCACAGAACTCTGTTTCGGATGGTAATTTCTGCTGGGCCAGCCAGCTGCCTGATTCTATTTCACTCAGCAGATACATTTTCAGCTGGTGATAGTATGGAACAGGACTTTCCTTATCAATCACATAATCATTATTCAGCTTAACTTCATCGTTCATTGTTTTCTTTATAAAAAGGTAAGATTATATAATCATATTATCTTATTATCTTGTAATTACAAGCTATTTTACATTAAAGCACCTATTCTGTCAAGAAAAAAATAATTTTTTTATGTGAAATTTATTTTTCTAAATATGCTGAGGCCAAAGGCCGTGATATTGTTATATTAACCCCGCGCGTATACACCCCTTAGTATGTCTGAAGGATCAGGATCAGTGCACTCCTTCTCACTGTACACAACAGCCGCCTCAATCACATCATCCGCCCGTTTCTCCATTTCAGAAAACTCATCCTCTGTAAGTGCACCCTCCGATATCAGCTTTGCTTTGAACGCCAGTACAGGACACTTTGCCTCCCCTTCTCTCCTCTCCTTATCCGTCCTGTATATATCAGCATCACTTATTGAATGACCCGTCCACCGGTGCCACATGCACTCGAGAAGTGTCGGACCTTTCCCCTCTCTCGCCCTCTTTATCGCTCTGGTCGCTTCCTCATATACCTCCAGAACTTCGCAGCCCTCTACCGTTTTCCCGGGAATACCGTATCCAGCTGCTCTCACAGATAGATGTTCCATCCCTGTAGCCTTCTCCACGGAAACCGATATTGAATACCTGTTGTTTTGAAGAACAAACAGTACCGGCAGCCTGAACGCGGCAGCCATGTTCAACGCTTCATGAAAATCTCCCCTGTTCGCTGCCCCGTCCCCAAAAAATGCCACCACTACTCCCTTCGCTTTCTTGACCTTGATCCCCAAACCCGCTCCCATAGCCACGGGTATCAATGACCCTATTATCCCGGTCCCAGGTATCACGTGCTTACTCATATCACCGTACATATGAGACCCGGTCGGTACCCTTCCGCCCCCAAGCCCTTCTCTCCTGTTATAGTAACCGGCCATCAGATACTTGAGATCTACTCCCATCATCAACTCAGGCAGCTTGCCGCGGTGAGATGGTACCACATAATCCTCCGCTCCAAGCCCGAAACAGCACCCCACATGTATTCCCTCTACCCCTATCCCCGGATGGTGGTGGCCCCTTAATCTCCCTTCCTTGAACAGCAGGGTAATCTTCTCCTCTATCTTTCTTCCAAGCACAATCCAGTACATCATCTCTTTTAATTGTTTGACCGTTATTTTCAACTATCTCTCCTCTTTCTTATTATGCTCTATTCTCTATATTTCCATACCTTTTATCAACATTCTTTAACATCCTATAGAATCATTTCGAATTATCACCGGCCATTAATCCTCAGGGTAACCGTATCATCAGGACACCTAAATCCTCGAGGCAGTCTTTCACTTTCTTAAGAAACCTGCCGCCTGCGGCCCCGTTCACGACTCTGTGGTCATAAGTTGCCCCGAATATCATCTTCTGCCTCACCTCAATCCTCCCTTCCCATACAGCAGGTACCTCTCTCGCAACCCCCATGTAAATTATCGCTACCTGCGGCTGCACTATTATCGACGTGGCCGAATGTGTCTGAAACATCCCTACATTTGTAAGTGTTATCGTCCCCCCCTGCACATCTCCAGCCTCAAGCCTGCCCTCACGTGCCTTCCTGACCAGATCATCAACCTCATTCACAAGCTCCAGAATCGATTTCCCCTTCACATCCTTTACCACAGGTACCAGCAGCTTCTCCCCTAAATCCACAGCCACTCCTATGTTGATCTCAGGCCGCACTGTAAAACCTTCTCCATCACAAAACGCATTCACATATGGCACCTCTTCTATACCCACCACTATCGCTTTCATCATAAACGGCAGGTAGGTGATATGTAAACCATCCTCTTTCTCGCGCAGTACTTTAATCCTGTCCGCCAGCTCTGTTATATCAGTTTCAACCGACATCGTGTAATGCGGCACTTCCCTGAAACTCGATACCATACGATCAGCTATAACCTTCCGCCATCCCTCAAACTCTATCCTAACTGCCCTCTCATCCGCTTTTTTCCCTTTCCCACGCTCAGCCCCGGCCGTCACCTCTTCCACTCCTGCCCGACCGGCCTCGACCTCCGCAAGAAAATTAAGTACGTCCTTTTTCACTATCCTCCCGTGAGGCCCACTGCCTTCATCAATCCGTGAAAGATCAACTCCTTTCACCCTCGCGACCGCTTTGGCTGCAGGTGATATTCTCCTCTCTCCTCCAACCCTTTCCTGCTTTCTACCCTCAACCTGCACCTCTATTTTATTCTTCACCTTTTGAGAGACTTCCTCTGCCCCTTCAGTCAACTCCTCTCCCTCTTCCACTATAATCCCCATTACCATCCCGACAGGGGCTACATCGCCTTCCCGGTACCGGACCTCATGTAATACGCCACCCCTCTCAGCAGGTATCTCTACCGTTATCTTATCAGTCTCCACACTAACAACATTTTCTCCTTCCTCTACTCTGTCTCCCACGCCTTTATACCACTCGATAACCTTACCTTCGGTAATACTAAACCCCGCTTCCGGCATCTTGATCTCTACCATTTATCTCCCCTCGAATCTGATAACTTCAGCTACCGCGTTCACTATCTTCTCTATATCAGGAAGGTAGTATTTCTCCATCCTGTTCCAGTTCGGTATCGGAGTAAATAAAGCTCCTACCCTCTTAACCGGCCCATCCAGATAATCTATCCCCTTATCTGCCAGCATCGCAGCAATCTCACCACCAAATCCCCCGAATACAGGCGCCTCGTGTACAATGACCGCCCTCCCGGTCTTCTTTACCGAACCAAGTATAAGCTCCTCATCCAGCGGTTGTATCGTCCTGGGATCTATTACCTCAGCCGATACCCCTTTCTTCCCCAGCACTTCCGCGGCTTCCAATGACAGCCTCACCATGGCGCCTGTGGCTATTATCGTTACATCCTCTCCGGCCCTCTTTATTTCCCCCTTGCCCAGGGGAATCAGGTACTCCTCTTCCGGCACAGGACCGCTTAGCCTCTTGTACAAAAGTTTATGCTCCATGAATATCACAGGATCATTATCCCTTATCGATGCCTTTAACAGCCCCTTTGCATCAGCAGGATCTGACGGCATGACCACCTTCAACCCCGGCACATGGGCAAACCACGCCTCAAAACTCTGTGAATGATGAAAACCTGCTCCAATCCCGGCCCCATAGGATGTGCGGTACACTATCGGCACATCTACCTCATCATTCAACACCCAGCGCATCTTCGCCACATTGTTCACAATCTGGTCCATTGTTATGGTTAAAAAATCTCCAAACATTATCTCAGCTATGGGGCGAAGCCCTACCAGCGCAGCTCCCAGCGCCGCCCCGCTTATCGCCACCTCGGATAACGGCGTGTCCAAAACCCGGTCAGGCCCGAACCTGTCTGCCAGCCCGCGTGTTGCACCAAACATCCCGCCGCCGCCGTACCCTACCACAATGTCCTCCCCAAATATGAAAACCCCATCATCTCTATCCATCTCCTCTATAAGGGCTTCATTGATCGCTTCAACATACGTTATCTCTCTCATCGCTCTCCTGCTTTCCTGTTGATTAGTTATTTTTTAATGATTTAAATTTCAACAGTTCAACTTCAAATTTTGTCCTGTCACCCCTGTGAAGGGCGTGAAAATATTCCAGCGGGCGGCCGTCCTTTAAATAGGTCACACTGTCCAGCTCGATTAACGGTGACCCAACCTCAATTTCCAGCAGTGATGCTTCATACTCATTCGCCAGAGTCACTCCGATATACCGGTGCCCTTTATAGATCTCCAATCCGCATCTGCATTTTTCCATAAACGCATACAGGGATTTATTTTCTAAATGTGCGTGCAATAATTCCGGACATAATTCCTCCGGGATATATGTTGTCACAAAAACGGACGGTTCATCATTCAGCCTGCGCATACGGCTGAGAATAATTACCGGCGTGTTTGCTTGAATTCTTAACTCCTCCGAAACATGGTGGGAAGCAGGAGCAAGCTCCTGCTTTATAATATGAGTGGTTACTTTAAATCCACGCTTTGTAAAGTCTTCATAAAAACCGATAAGATTTTGAACGAATCCTGTGATTATTTTAGGCCGAGCGATAAACGTACCCCTGCCTTTTTCAGTTGTTAAGTGGCCCTGGTTCTGAAGCTCCTTTATCGCCTGCCTTACTACAGTCCTGCTGATACCGAAGCGCTCACATACCTCTGCCTCAGAGGGTAATTTCTGCTGCGGCTTCCAGTTGCCGGATTCTATTTCACCAAGCAGGTATATTTTCAGCTGATGATAGTAGGGAACAGGGCTCTCCTTATCAATAAAAAAGTCGTTTTTTAACTGAACTATATCTTGCATTTTAATATCCTCAATGGGTATACGCTTCGGCCTCCACCCGCACTATACATCAGGGTATAATCCTGTTTTTTTCTAAGATATCAGCAAACGCGCGTCAACATCAAGGTAAATCCAATACTGATCTTATAAATATCATACATAATTATTCACGCAATTTTTGAATAAGTTTTGTTAACACATCCGATAGTGTAATATTGAAAACAACTTCAATCCATAATACACTGTAGATGGTTAAAATCTTTAATTTTCAATGACAACTTTTCAATTTCATTCAGAATAGCCCCGATCGTCCAGGCAGAGGCATTAGCAACAACGGTCGTACACTTATCTTTATGAGCACCCGCCTCTTCGAATAACTGTTTCTCTTCTTCGTCCCACATATCAAAACTTCTTCCAAATATTTTAATATGTATTTCTTTACAGATTATGGTACCGTATTCCTGTATGTATTTATCGTGAAGAGCACAACCCATATGGTAGGAGCGGTAAGTTTCTTCACGGTCATTATCAATTTTTTCTCTTTTTCTTCCAAAAAACAAACTCATACTCATGATCCCGCCTGTATAGCCGCCGCAGATGCCGTCTCTAAGGAGTCCGCATCCTGCCGCAAACCCGCTTGCGGCTTTAAATACATTATCGTTTCTAATTTCAAGAGCATCCTGTACAGCGGCGATAGTACTCTGAGCACACCCGTGATATTTTTTCTCGTAGTTAAAACCAAGATCATACGCTTTTTTTATCAATGATTCTTTGTCCATTTATTCCTATCCTTTCTATTAAAAAAAGAGCAATGAGTTCTATTTATGAATCCATTAAAAAACCACCGTTAACATTGATGATCTGGCCTGTAATAAAGCTTGCCTCATCAGACGCCAGGAATAACACGGCAGCAGCGACATCTTCGGGAGTCCCCAGGCGCCGAACAGGTATTGATTCTTTTGTCTTATTTCTTTTTTCCTCGTCCCAGTACTCCATCATAGGTGTGATAATGGCATGCGGGGCCACAGCGTTTACATTAATTCCATACGGGCCAAGCTGCCTCGCCAGAGACTTTGTTAGAACCGAGAGGGCGCCCTTTGAAGAACCGTAACAGGGCGCTGTGGTATTGTCACCTCTTTGACCGGATATTGAAGAAATATTAATAATTTTACCGTACTTCTGTTTTTTCATAATTGGTACAACTTCCCTGCAGCAGTAAAAAGCCCCGTAAACATTTACCCTGAATACTCTATCCAGATATTCATCAGTTATATCTTCTATTGAACCAAAAGGCAGTATACCCGCGTTATTAACCAGTATGTCCAATCCACCGAATTCTTTCAGGCACGTATCAATCAGCTTTCCCACTTCTATAGAATCAGAAACGTCCGCTTTTACGGGTATCGCTTTACCCCCCTCATTTTCTATTTCAGCAACAACCTGAACTGCCTTGTCTTCGGATTTTGAATAATTAATAACAACTTTTATTCCTTCCCCTGCAAGTACTTTGGCTATACTTTTACCAATACCATAACTGGAGCCTGTTATTATAGCAGTTTTACCGCTCAGTTTTTTAAACATAGGGCCTCCATACAGGTATAATTGAAAATACCGGATTTTAATAAAATTATGCTTACATTAATATTGTAATCATGTTATCTTATTATCTTGTAATTACAAGAACTAATTTAACATATATTGACGTTATGTCAATAAAAAAATACAATATAAGCATTATAATATGCTGAGGAAATAAAAAATGACCAGTATCAGGAAAGCGGCGATTCTCGGTGCCAACGGAACAATGGGCTCTTTATCAGGGGGAATTTTCGCACAGGCAGGTATTACCTGTCTTTTTTTCGAAAGAACTTTTGAAGAATCAAAGAATGGCATCGAAAATGCGGTTAAGCAGGCCCGCAGTGAGGTGCTGAGAGAATATATTATTCCCAAAACATACGATGACCTTGAAAAGGATCTTCCGGATTGCGACTGGATATTTGAGGCTATTGCTGAAAATTTATCCTTAAAACAGGAATATTTTCAAAAAGTAGATAGATTTCGAAAACAGGGAAGTATTGTATCAACCACTTCATCGAGTTTATCCATAGAAGATATGGCAGGGGAATGCGGTGAAGATTTTAAAGCGCATTTCCTGGGTGTCCACTTTTTCAATCCTCCGGGCAAACTGCTGGCAAATGAACTCATATTTCATCAAAAAAATTCAGAAAAGTTTAAAACCTTCATCGAGGAATTCTGTGAAAAAGTCCTCAGGAGGGTAAATATCGTCGCCTGTGATAGATCTGGATTTGCAGGGAATAGAATAGGATTTCAATTATTAAATGAAGCCGCGCTGTATGCTGAAAAATACGGAGTTGAAAATATTGATTACCTGCTTGGCCCCTATACAGGCCGCGCTCTTCCCCCGCTGGCCACGATTGATCTTGTAGGATTGGACGTTCATAAAGCGATAATCAATAATATTTTTGAACATGTAAAGGATGAGAGACACGATTCATTCAAATTACCGGGATATGTACAAAAAATGGTGGATAATAAAATGTTAGGTCGTAAAAGTAAAACCTATGGCGGGTTCTACCGCTATACTGAAAACAAAGAGAAACTTGTCATAGATCCTTCAAGCTTTGAATTTAAAAAGATGGAAAATCCGAAAAATGATAGCATAGAAAAAATAAAACTCTATATTCACGACGGATATTACAGAAAGGCTTTTGATCTTATCAAAAATGAGCACTCAAACGAATTTACTATGATAAAACATTTTATTCTCGGTTATATTTCCTATAGTTTCTTTCGTATCGGTCAAGTGACCCCGTCTGAAGTCGGGATTCATGGTATCGACAGGGTCATGTCCTACGGATTTTCCTGGCTGCCTCCTTCAGCATGGGTAGATTTTTTTGGCGGCCCCGGGGAGACTGTAAAATTGATGGAAAGGTCAGACATTCCTGTACCTGAACATCTTAAAATACTGCCCGAAGGTAAGCTCTGCCGGATACCGGAAGTTACCAAATACTTAATCGCGAATTAATTAAGGGGACTGCCTATGCGTTCTAAAGTATATATACTTGGGGGCTATCAAACTGATTTTGCCCGAAACTGGTCGAGGGAAGGAAAAGGGATCCAGGCCATGATAAACGAAGTCATGGATGGAGCTTTCACAGTCACTGAAATTGAGCCGAAAGATATTCAGGCAATTCACGTCGGCAACTTCGCGGGAGAGCTGTATACCATGCAGGCTCACCTTGGTTCTTTTCCGTTAAACTATGATCCTGTCATGAGAGGGCTTCCCACTTCCCGGCACGAAGCAGCATGCGCCTCCGGGTCGATAGCCGCGCTGATGGCGAGGGCTGAAATTGAAGCCGGTATTTATAACTTAATAATGGTACTTGGTGTTGAACTTATGAAAAGTGTGGATGCCAAAACCGGAGGTAATTTTTTAGGAACAGCTGCATGGTATGAAAAAGAATGCAGAGGAATTGAGTTTCCTTTTCCCAAACTGTTTGACAGGTTATATGATGTCTATGACGAATTATACGGTTTGAAATACGAACATCTGGCACAAATATCAGCTATAAATTACGAAAACGCAAAAAGAAATTCAAAATCCCAGACAAGAAACTGGTACATGAATAAAAAACACGCGTGCAGCACCGGAGATTATAACCTGACCATCGGCAAAAGACTCAGGGCCACCGATTGCTCCCAGGTCACGGACGGGGCCGCTGTAATATTTTTGGCTTCTCAAAGTAACGCGCAGAACTACGCGAAAAAACATGGTTTACAGATAGAAAATATTCCTTATATCCAGGGATGGGGACACGCGACAGCTCCGATACATTTTGATGACAAAGCGGAGGAGGCAAAAGAGAATGAGTATATCCTCCCGCACACGCGCAGAGCTATAACGGATGCCTATAAACGCGCGGGATTGAACGGCCCTGATGAAATATCCTGCATCGAAACCCACGACTGTTTCACAATAACTGAATATGCCGCTATTGAGCACTTCGGCCTGACTAAACCTGGCGAAGCCTGGAAGGCAATTGAAAATGGAATAATTGATTTTAACGGAAAATGTCCAATCAATCCATCAGGAGGACTGATTGGAGTCGGGCACCCGGTTGGAACCACAGGGACCAGACAGCTGCTTGATGCGTACTTGCAGGTATCGGATAAGGCAGGTGATTATCAGGTCCCGGGAGTCAGGCGGGCGGCCACTCTCAATATCGGCGGTTCGGCAACAACCAATGTGGTCCACATTATCGGATCAGACAGCTGATATATTTCGTATGGACTGTATCAAATGTTACCTTATTTTATTATTGACAGAATTATCTGTTCCAGGTAGTGTATTTATGAAAAGTCTGACTTTTTTCGTCTGAGAAATCTCTGTAATAGAGTAAGAGGAAATGAAAAAGGTCATCATCATATCAGTACTGCTGTTGATTATACTCAGCAGTATCAACGCACGGGCATCCGATCCAAAGGGAGACGAGAAGATAGGGGAGACAAAAAAGCGTATCGAAGAAGAAAAGGAAAAGGCACGGGAAGAGGAGGAGGACAGCATCGAGGAGGAGGACTACGAGGAGGACAGCATCGAGGATGAAGATGAGGAGGGAATTATAGACTTTCTTTTCAATGTTATATTTGAAGTTCTATTTAACCCACTATTTGAAGATTACTTTTTTTCGCTTCGATTCTCCAACTATCCCTATCAGAATTACCCTGAATATCGTTTTATTACGACAACCGATTTTGATCCTGAAAGGTCGAGACAAGTTGCGTTCAATTTCTCAAACGATTTTACCGTTCACTTCGACGAAACATACGGAAACGCCACCAAGTTGACCTTTAATGCATCTTCTTTCCATGCAAACATGCTCCATCATATTATTTTTGCAGAATCTGAATCCTTGTCTTTATTTTCGTTGAATGGGGGGTTGACCTTTCATTTTCCTAACACGCTATTACACGGTTATTTCGGAGGATTGTTGCTGGATACCCTTAACGAGCTTCTCTTCTCCTTCGGAATGAGTATACAGATATACTTACCTGCAAGATTTTACCTGGATATCTATAATATAAACGCCAGGTATCACTCCCTATGGTTCAACCACCTATCGGGTGATGTGAATTACGTCCTCAACCGATTCACCCTTGGGCTTGGATACACCATCAACTCCTATGCTGGATTCAGTTACCACGGACCTTCTATAAAAGCTGGTATTTGGTTTTAAATGTCAAGGAGCAGCTATATTTTTCCTGTTATTTCCATTACTGCATATTCCGGAGCAAAACTGCCACCTATTCCGGACCAAAGTTGCCACCATTCCGGGTCAAAGTTGCCACCCATTCCGGTAGCCATTAATTGCAGCAGCTCCCGGTTAGACTTGTGCGCAGAAAACAGCGTCCATTTATGTATCTTTCCATGATTATTGGTGAAACAGAACTTGTCTGTACCATTTTTTTGGGCATTTTCAAAATATATACACAGAAGATACATAGGGCACTCTAAGGTTTTATGACTGATTATATCTGGTAAGTGGTATTGCGTCAAGATTTTGAAGGGTAAAATCTATTAAATATTCCCTCTTATGAGCTTGCTATTGCTCACAGCTTTATTCCAAAATGGAGACCGTCTTTTATTACAGAACTGGTATCTGAAGATCGGTGTCATTTAAACGGGATGGCGTTGAGTGAGGGGGAGCCGTTGTATGTTACAGCGCTGGGCAGGTGTAATTAGAGGGAAGGATGGCGGAAAAAGCTGCCGGAGGGTGGTGTGCTGATCCATGTGTCCTCAGGCGAGATAATTCTGGGTGACCTATCCATGCCCCACTCTCCCAGGATCTATGATGGAAAACTATACATGCTGTTTTCCGCGACCGGAGAAGTGGTAAGTGTAGACACTGACAGGGGCACATATGAAGTGGTCAATAATTTAAACGGCTTTATTCGGGGGATGGCCAAGTGAGGTGATCATCTATTTATTTGTCGGTCACGTCTTCGCAAGAATTCATCCACATTCAAAGATCTGCCAATCGCGGAGAAAGCGACCAGTTCGGTAGTGACAGTGGTTCACCTTCCGACAGGATCGATTGTGGCGAGTCTGATATGAAAGCACAGTGGATGAGATTTTTGATATACAGATACTACCCGATATGAGCCGCCCCGGGGTACTGAATACGCAAGGTGAGACATATAAAATGGCCCTCTCTACTCCTGATGCAACCTACTGGGCTGCTGTGGAAAAAAAACAAGCATGATCTGAAATTATTTTATCTTTCCTCTAATTTAAAATTTAATTTAAGGCATTTTTAATTAAAATGACTAGATATTTACAAAAATGAATTAAAAACTGATTGGCAATTAGCTATTGATAGAAAGCCTTTAAATAAAAAAGAGACCTTGGTGCAAATTGCATTTAATAATCTTCTCATAAAAAGTGACTACATTTGTTTTGATTTTACTACACCACCGTTATTTCAATAGATAGTGCATTTTGTTACCTTGCCTTTTGGCGCACCTTCCTAAAGAATCTTTTGTAATTGCCTAAACCTCCCAAAGGAGCAGTGTTTATCTCAACATACGTGCCAATTTGAAGTATAAGAGGTAATAGATATTGTAAAGACACCCCGTTGTATTGCAAAAAAATAAAAAAAAACTCTTGTAAAAAAAAAGATATTATTGTAATATGTAGTAAAAGAAAATGATTTTCATTAGCAATAACTATAAATAAATGGAAGATGAACTTATTTTTTTACTAAAAGTAACCTAATTTTCACAATTGTATTGATTATGAGTGAAATAACTGGTAAAGAAAATCATAAGGTGAGAAATTTTTTATATCTCTTCATCTTTCTCATAATAATATGGCTTGCTCTTACATCGAGCATCCAATGGCAGGAACTCACTGCAGGGATTGTAATTAGTCTTTTTTTGTCCTTCATATTGAGTAAATATTACCTCAAATTAGGATTTCCACCGCTGAGTATAAAGCGAATAGTGTTTTTCTTCATCTATATAGGTGTGCTTTTCAAGGAGATACTGTCAGCAAATATTGATGTAGCCTATAGGATAATTCACCCCAAGATGCCGATAAAGCCGGGCATTGTGGTTATTAAAACTGTCCTGAAACAGGATATCGCCAAAATGATACTTGCAAACTCCATTACTTTAACTCCGGGTACGTTTACCCTGGATATAATTGATGATATCCTTCTCATTCACTGGATAAATGTCAAAACAAAGGACGTTGATGAAGCGACAAGAATGATTGGGGAGAGGTTTGAAAGGTATTTAAAAATCATATTCGCATAAGAGTATTAGTAAAAATTTTATTTGTCGGTAAGCAAAACAAAAACAGGGTAAAATGAACACAATTGTAATAATTTTTTTAGCAGTTATAGGAGCAGGTATTTTACTGGGCGTTTTGCGGATGCTGATAGGGCCTACTTCCTCTGATAGGGCCGTTGCGGTAGATACCATTACCACCACCGTAGTGGCTTTACTTGTCCTTTTGGGCTTTATCTTTCAAAGATACGTTTATCTGGATGTTTCCCTGGTTTATTCAGTTCTTTCTTTTGTGGGGTTGGTCGCCCTTGCCAGATTTCTAGAAAGGGGAATTTAGATGAGTATACATGGAGCCATTATTACCGGTATTGGGATTATGTTTCTCTTTTTAGGAAATCTCGGAATACTGAGATTACCTGACGTCTATAACCGGGTTCAAGCAGGAACAAAATGCACCACTTTGGGAGCTTTTCTCACAATAATAGGTGTGGGAATAATGCAGCCGGGATGGTTCTGGAAAACTTTGATCATTGCGGTATTCATTCTCGTAACAAACCCTATCTCAAGCCATGCCATAGCCAGGGCCTCACTAAAGGCCAAGGTTTCCTTGTGTGATAGAAGTGTGGTGGACAAAACCGAAGAATTCGAGAGATACAGGGAGAAAGTATGATTTTCGTTGTTTCCTTTTTAGTAATTATGATGCTTACTGCAGCAATCGCAGCCTCTATCTTTAAAGACCTGATGAATGCCGTTATTGCTTCCTGCCTGGTTAGTTTGATAGCATCAATACTTTTTTATTTACTTCAAGCACCGGATGTAGCGATGGCAGAAGCAGCTATCGGGGCGGCGCTGGCCACGGCCATCTTTGTTATTGCTATAAGAAGAACAAAAAGGTACGAAGAATGAGACGGATAATTAGCCTTATTTTAATAGCCATAGTTGCTCTGGGAATTGCCCTGTCCTTGATACACATTCCATGGGGTACTCCCAAAACAAAGGTAGGCAATTACTACATTAATAAAGGGAGAGAACAAACTGGAGCCGCAAATATCGTTACTTCGGTAGTGGTAAATTACCGGGGTTTTGATACTCTGGGTGAGGTTACTGTGCTTTTTATTGCAGCTGTTGGTGTAAGTGCCGTTTTTGCCACCAGGAAGAAGAAGATCAAAAAAGAAATTGAACCTTCAAGTCTGATCTTAAACACTGGCTGCCGATTTTTGTTTCCGTTGATTCTCTTTTTTGGCGCTTACATCTTCATCCATGGGCATCTCACTCCTGGCGGAGGTTTCCAGGGAGGAGCAGTCATCGCCTCTGCCTTCCTTTTAACGTATCTGGGCTGTCAGGGAAGACGAATTTCCGAACGTAGAAATAAAATAACAGAATCTTTAAGTGGATTGGTTTTTGTAGTGGTGGGATTAATTGGATTGGCTGTGGGTGGACATTATTTCCTCTATAATTTTCTGCCCAAGGGTAATCTCCTTTCTCTATTGAGTGCGGGTATCATCCCTATAATTTATATTGCCATTGGATTTAAGGTTGGATCAGAGATATCAGGCATAATCGATAAATTAATGGAGGAAAGCAGATGATT
>DAOVJS010000194.1 GCA_030673105.1 Spirochaetota bacterium | reverse complement strand
ATTTACCTGTTTTTCGGTCAATTACAGGAAATTCATAAAACCCGAAGGTTTCGAAGCTCTTAATTGCATCAACGAGGGGCTCATCTTCATACAGGAATTTTACGTCACGAGACATGCGTTTATACGCCGGGCAATCAGGTTTTCTTTCAGTCAGCCAGTTAATGTAATCGTTAACGCTTATAATCCCCACAAGTGTGTCGTTTTCCAAAACAGGCGCTGCAGCGATTTTGTTTTTGCGCAGGATGTGCCGGACTTCGCTCATCCGTGTGTCAGAGGATAGAGTGACAACATCTATTGCTTTGGCATCCCTTATTTTTATTTCAAAAACCAGTTCTTGAACTTTGTGGATTCCTTTAAGACGCCTCATTTAGGGTCATCACTCATTGACATTTTGGCAGTATAGAGCTTTCCACAGGCTTCGAACATGGAGAATTTAGTAGAAAGAAGTACAATTTCATTTTGCCTGGCCAGGTTTACTGTTTCTTCATGCGGAAGTTTGTTATGGACGAAGCATATAACGGCAATGTCTACCATTTCTGCGGTCCTGATTATCTGTGGATTAATTAAGCCGGTGAGAAGCAGGGATTTGGAGTTGCTAAAGGACAGAATATCACTCATTAAATCCGAGCTGTAAATTGTGTATATATCCTTCCTGAACCACCCATCATCTAAGAGTGTATCTGCTTCAAGGATATTTATTATTTCTTCTAAAGGGAGAAAACCTTTCAATTTGATTGCTCTTATTCATCAGGGTTTATTCTACTGCTTTCGGTTATTCTAAATATATTTTGAAATATTGTCAATAAAAATATAGGCAAGTTTTGTATAAGGTAATCTTTATTGTTTGACCTAACTTCTTACCCGGGCCCGGGGTTCAGTAGCTGATCCCTTTTTCAGCGGCCTGATCTTTTATGAACTCCAGCACGATTTCGTCAAAGGAATCCTTATCAGGTTTCTCTTTCAGTCTTTCTGCGATGTAGGCATTCCTTATAATACTGAGGTCTCTGATCCTGGCTTTAAGTTCCTGCCTCTCTTTTTCTTTCCCGGCCAGATACTCCTTCTTTTCCGTAAGGCTCATACTGCGCATCTCATCGGGAAGCTCTTTATCTTTGATTTTTTCAAGTTTAACTTTATCGTGCTTTATAGAATCGATGAGGTCGCAGGCGCTGATCGCTTCATCAGCGGATTTGTATGCGGCTCTTTCTGCTGCATCAGAAGGGGCCATTTTGGCGACTTTATCTTTCCGGGCAGCGGATTTTGATTTGAGCTCCGCGCTTCCGAACGCGACGACTGTTTCTTCGAGCATCGTATTAAGCTTTGACAGTTCGGCATCCATTGGAGTTTCGATAGTCTCCATGCCGCCTGTCTGGGCTATCGCCGCATAGCTTCCTCCGGTGAGTTTGGCAATTTTTTTCCAGTATTTTGCTGTTTCAGCATAGTCCCCGCACTGCACGGTGTTAATGATAATGGCCTTCCTGACAGCATCCCGGCTTGTATTTCTATAGTCATAGCCATCCTGGTAATCCATGTGGGGAGGGCAGTCCCCGACAAGGAAAATGAGCTTAAGGGTCGACCTCTCTTCACTCCATGCCATCCCATGGACAGCATCGTGCAGAGCCCTGTTTACATGTTCCGGTGTATCTCCTCCTCCATCCGCCTCAAAGGACATTAGATTTTCAAAAACAGTATCAAGGTCATCACTGAGAGGGAAGCTCCTTGTCACATATTCGTCGCCGATGTCGCGATAACCGACCAATCCTATTGCAAGCCCGGGGACCGGATCTCCCTGTATGATCTGGTTGGCAATACTCCATATCTTTTGTTTCGCGCCTTCAATGAGCCCTCCCATGGACCCGGTGGTATCGAGACAGAACACCACTTCTACTTCAGGCCTGACGGCTGCCTCTGCCTTCTTTATCACTGAAGAAAGCTCAAGGCCGGTCAGAATAAATCCCAGGGCGAAAGTGAAAATAAAGATTTTCTTCACCATTTTGTACCTCCCTTTCCTTTATGTTTATTCAGTTACACGGTAACATTTTGAATCAATAACGATCATTATGTTTTTAGCTGCTGCAAAATACCTGCCGAGCTCCGGTTTAATTTTAAGTAGATCAAAGTATTTTTTACTCAGATATTTTATGTCTTTTACTCTGGTGCCCTTTTTATAATTTGAGTCTACCCAGACGCCGTTCCTCAAATAAAATGTCTTATCTCCAACATGTTTGACAGTTTCCAGGCCGGGGCTGTCCGCTGTTTCGGTATCTTTGAGCGCCATGATATCCATGGCACTCGACACCGCGCCGCCGCCGGAAGTACTTTCCATTGCCTTCTTATATCTTTCTCCCTCTGCCTTCATCGCAGGCGCCTCTTCAGCTCTTATGCCCCATTCTTCATAATCAGTTTCTTCTTCAAGAATGAGTAAAGATGTGTAGGGAGTCATTATCCCGTATTTTTTGCTCAGCATGACAATCTCATCGATAAGCTCTCTGTTTTCGCCGTTTAAACGCACTTCACTCAGTAAATACCCGATCTTTCTTGAAGCCCAGACCCTGGGTATAAAATCATTTTCTATATCATTATCCGGGAACCTGCCTTCATATACAAACTTTTGCTCTCTCCCGTTCACGTGCCCTTTAAGGGTGATAGCAGAGGAGCCGGCATTTTTATATCTTCCCAGAAGAACGAGCTGTGTTCCTTTAAAAATGTCGGGCATTATTAAAGGATATATCTCGCCCGTTTTAATCTCCCCGAATTTTAATGCTGTCTCAGCCAGTACAGGCTCGCTTATCTTGCTGAAAAATGATGATACTTTCACTTCGATGTTTTCATCCGGGACAACATATTCCGATAAGCCTCTATGCGTCTCCGCGATTTTATCAAGAAGGTGGCTGTTTACGTCATATCCAACCCCGAATACAAATATCCTCGCTCCGGTTTTATTGGCGCCCTCTATATTTTTTAAAATGCTTTTCATGTCTGTTTCACCAACCGTTGGTTCTCCATCTGTCAGAAAAACTACCATGCCCGGCCTGCCGGAGCCTGTGAACATCCTGAGTGATGATTTTAAAGCGTCGTTTATGTTTGTTCCGCCCTTTGCATCAAAATCATCTATAAAACTTGAGGTCCCGTTTACACTCTTCTCATTTACCTCTGTAAGGGCATGTTTATAGGGGATTACCCCTGTCGCGAAACCGATAACGTTGAACCTGTCGCCTTTCCTGAGGTTATTGATGCAGAAACGAAGCGCGTCTTTTGCCTGCCTGATTTTATCACCGTTCATACTGCCCGATGTATCAAGTATGAAAATTATATCTTTGTTGATTGCCCGGCCTTCGAGCTGACCGGGTGAAAGCAGCATCAGAAAATAGCCGTCCTCTGCAGGGTTTTTATAACATAGGAGATTCAGTCCTAAATCCTTTTCCGAAACCGTGTAGTAAAGAATAAAATCCCTGTCCGGTTTCACATGTTTTTCCTCATAGCTGACATCTGCCTGAAATTGTTTCATTATTATGTCCACCCTGTGGCTCGGGGAGTAGATGCTTTTTATCGGCACTTTGGATTTTACCTCTGCTGAAATGGTTACCTCCTCAAGCGGTTTTGGAGAAAACCTTTCCGTGTTCAGAGGGTACACGTATTTGCAGATCCCGGAAACGTATTTCAGTGTCTGCGTGTATTTGAGCTCAATTCTTGTTTCGCCATGTTTCGGTACCGGATAGACCCGTGCTCTGAACATGTTTCTCCCGATATATTCCAGAAGTCCCGGATCTTTCATCCTTCTCACTATATCCTCATAGACTTTCCTTGCTTCATCTTTATCGAGGATTTCACCGCTGATTCTCGTGCCGTCGATGTACATCGCGAAATCCGTTATGGAAGCGTCCCCGGGCAGGGGAAATATGTATGTCCCTTCCAGGTCCACATCATATTCGTTTTTGAAAACCTGATCAATTGACGTAACCGCGACCTGATTATCTATTTGTACTCTGACTCTGTGGTATTTAACCGTAAGGGGAACCGGCGGAGGGACCGCATGAGTAGAGATGTCAGGAGGCGCGGGGGGCCTTTCAATAATTATAAAGCCGTCAGGGAGAGCGGTATTTAAACAAAAAAATAAACTCAACATTAAAGTAATTCCATGAATCAATGTCTTAACTCTTATTTTGGCTCTCATTTTTGCTATCATTTTAGTTCTCCTGAAATGTTTTTTCATGCTGCGTTTATCCGGGGCAGTAGAAAACCGGATCTGTCAAATTTCAAGCTCACTTCAATTGCTCCTGTTACATTTTTTAGACCATAGGTAGTTAAAAAGGTTCCCGAAAATTCAGATATTATGAATATGAAAGCAAATCCTACAATCAATAACTTTATACAAAACATTATAT
>DAOVJS010000090.1 GCA_030673105.1 Spirochaetota bacterium | reverse complement strand
GGAAATTCTTCGAAATTGTGGCTGAGATTAAGAAAAGGATCGTCAGTGATGTAGAAAAACAAAAGAAAGAGGGGTTATACAAGAGTCAGGCATACAGTACTGTAACCTGAAATATTGTGTCGGCATGAAAGCCTGCCATAGTCTTAATAAAATACAGTTGAATATTTCTTTAAAGTGCTTATTCCAAATTTATGAAGGGAGTTTACTTTATGGATGTATATGAAAAACAGCTCAAGGAAGAGATCCCGGAGTTCGAAGAGAAGGCTCCAGAGAAGCAGGGTGCATTTGACATGTCCTCCACTGTATCTGCAGTTAAGGTACACGGGTTTAAACAGGTTTTAGGTATTGTAGCGGTGGCAATTTTAATAATTGGAGGATGGGAGCTGCTTATCCGGTTATTCCATGTTCCTGAATTTGTATTCCCTGCCCCAAGCGCAATTTTTACCGCCCTGGTAACATCTTTTCCCAACAATTATCCACACTTCCTGATAACGCTCAGTGAGCTCGTTTCAGGATATGTCGTAGGGGCGTCCATTGGGCTCGTTTTAGCGGCTGTTTTGACACAAATACCATACCTGGAAAAAATCATTGTTCCCTATATTCTCTTGCTCATAACAACGCCTACGCTTGCCCTGGTTCCTCTATTAATGCTGAAGCTGGGATTCAACATCTGGCCGAGGATTATAGCTGTATCTCTGGCTTCGGGGCCCATGGTAATGATAAACGCTGTAACAGGTTTCAGGAGAACTGATCTCGCGAAGATCGCTCTTGCCAAGTCCTACGGCGCGACAACATTCCAGATATTTAAAAAGATCAGGTTCCCGCTGGCGCTCCCGATGATAATTGTTGGACTCCTTGTCGGCGGTATATTCGGTCTTATTACTGCTGTCGGCGCCGATATGGTCGGTGGAAAAATGGGACTTGGAAATAAACTGTCGTACTACTCATCTCTTGCGCGAATGGCCCACTTCTTCGCAGTAGTCATCATGGTTTCCGCGATTGGTATTTCAATATGGATTATTTTCGCGAATATAGGCAAGAAATGGGCAAGCTGGCAGGAATAACATGAATATCACACTAAAAATTAGTGATAAAGGGGGAGAAAATGAAAACCTATAAAGTCGGTATCGTAGGATTTGGATGGGTGGCGGGAGCGCATTTAAAAACGCTGGTCAATCTTCCAAATTATGAACCGGTCGCAATCATGTCAAGAAGAAAGCTTGATCCGTCTCAAATTAAAGAAGAGTACGGGGCTGATGTTAAAATCTACAATGATTATGATGAATTTCTGAATCATAAAGACATGGATATTGTCAGCATCTGTACACCTCATCCCTTCCATCCCGAAGAAACGATAAAGGCAGCAAACGCTAAAAAAGACCTTATCATAGAGAAACCGATCGCGTTAAATTTCGAAGATGCTGTCAGAATGCTCGACGCGGTTGAAAAAAACAGGGTCCTGACCTCAATCGGCTTCTGGGTCAGGCTTATATCCGTATCGAAAGCAATGAAATCAATAATAGACCGGGGCCTGATAGGCGACGTTTACTATGCCGAATGTGATTATTATCACGGTATCGGTCCATGGTACGGACAGTTCGAATGGAATGTGAAAAAGGCTATGGGAGGGAGCTCACTCCTTACAGCCGGATGCCATTCACTCGATATAATGCTCTATCTTCTAAACATGGAGGTTGAAGAGGTATTTTCCTATTCAACGACGAACCCTCATGAGGTTTACAAACCCTACGAATATGACACAACATCCGTGACATTATTGAAGTTTAAGAACAACAGGACCCTTGGGAAAGTAGCATCAGTCATAGATTGCATGCAGCCCTATGTTTTCAACATGAACATTGTCGGCTCACACGGATCCATCAAAAACAACAAGTTTTACAGTAAAAAAATAGACGGCCTTCTTGAAAACTGGAGCACACTTGACGTAATGCTCGTTGACAGCGGTGATGTGGCGCATCACTCCTACAATGAGCAGTTCAAGCACTTTGCTGAATGCCTTGATGCCCGAAAGGAAACCAGGAACAACCTGAAAAGCGCCTTTGAGACTCACAGGGTAATCTTTGCGGCAGATAAATCTGCCCGGACCGGAAAACCTGTAAGTCTGGATGAATTTAAAAAATAGGCAAGTAAACTTGTCAATCTTGATGAGATTTATTTCTCGCCTCGTTATTCGTTTTTCAGCAATAAAGCCGGTATTAAAATACCGGAGAGGGCTGGTACAAAATACCAGAATATTAATAGATAAAACCATAATCATGTTTTATTTTCTTTCAGGTCAAAAAGACATTGAATCATTGATAGAATAATAAGTATTTTAACAAATGGATAGACCACGGCATCGAGAATAGAAATATTCCCAAAAATTATCCTGTTTAAATCCGGAAAATAATAGGTAATTACTGCTACAGGATAAAATGTCAAAGAAAGTATTATTATCCATATATTCGTCCTAAACTTCTTTATGGTAAGGGATAGAATTCCTACTATAAAAAGAACGAATGAAAGAAAAAGATCAATATAGAGCATTCAAAGCTTTCCTTTAAAAATATACCGGATTATGGTTTGATCTATGTACCAGAGGAAGCCGGTTTGCTTGCCTATTTCTTAGCTTTGATTGTAATTAATTTTAAAAAATTAATCAATTAAAACTTTCTTGAAGGCTGCAAATGACCAGCTTTATACGCGCGGAACTTGCACTTAAGAAAAAAATTCCTGACAGGGTGCCTGTATTCGAACTTTTGATCGATCCGGGAGTAATAAAAGCCATCTGTCCGGGCTGCAGTTACTCAGATTTTGCTCAACAGTACGGCCTCGATATAGTTATGACAGGAACACCATCATCAAATTACAGAAAGGAAATGATAGACGAAAAATCAGGCACTTTCAGGGACGAGTGGGGTGTTATCAGGAAATATTCGGATCAAACCGTCCCTTTTCCCATGGAGGGCCCGATAAAAACAGAAGAGGATTTAAAAAACTACTGCCCTCCTGATCCTCTTGATCCTTTAAGATTTGCCGTGCTTGAGGAACTTTTAAAAAGGTTTAAAGGAAAAAAGATGGTCGGAATGCATGTCCATGACGCCTTTTCCTATCCCTCATACCTGCGTGGAATGGACAACCTTCTTATGGATTTAATAGAAAAACCTGATCTTGTTCATGAACTTGTCAGGATTGGTGTTGAACATACGGTTATATTAATTAAAAGGGCACGGGCGTTTGGGGCCGATCTCTTTGTTTTTGGTGATGATTACGCGGGGAACTCAGGCCCGATGATGTCGCCGAAGCACTTTGAAGAGTTTTTCCTTCCCGGGTTAAAGAAAGTTGTCCAGACTGCGAAAAAATCAGGGGCCTATACCATAAAGCACACAGACGGGTATATCAATGAAATACTTGAAATGATCATAAGCACGGGAATTGACGGTTTGCACCCTCTTGACCCCGGAGCAGGGATGAATATTCGCGAGGTAAAAGAAAAATACGGAAAAAGAATCTGCGTGATCGGGAATATTGATACAGGGAGGGTCCTGACTGAATCGACACCTGAAATTGTTGCAGAAACGGTGAAAAAAACAATTAAGGACGTCGCCCCTAAAGGCGGGTACATCATATCATCAGCAAATTCTATACACTCACACGTGAAACCTGAAAATTACCTTGCTATGCTCCAATCCGCCAGGAAGTACGGAGCCTATGAGCTGTGATTGCTGCTTTAATATACCCGGACACTCATAAAAAATACATTTCTAAACTCGTCGTATCCATTGTATACAGCTGACCGCCAGCCTGATTGAAAGTATTCTTGATTATCTCTCCAATTCAGTTTTCACGGCCAATCCTATTTTTTCAAATACTGACCGGAGCCCAGTCTTTGGGCCTCTCTCACACGACCGGTTTTTGAATAGCCGCTCGCGATAATTGCTCTTTGTTCCGGATGAGATTCGAGTATTTTTTTATACGTGTCAAGGCCGTCGTAACCTGCACCCATAATCATATCCAGAATCAATAAATCCGCCGAATGTGTCTTCAAATATTCAACCGCTTTTTCACCACTTGACAGGGTTATAACCGAATAACCTAATCGGGTTAAGATTTCCGATAATATCTCTCTCTGTTCCTTCACATCATCCACAACCAGTATTCTCTCCCCACTTCCAGAATAATCCTTTACAGGTAATTCTTTTTCTTCTGAAATCTTCCCCTCTGTACTTGGGAAGTATAACTCGAAAGTAGTTCCTTCTCCTTCGATGCTCCGGACATCTACAAAACCATTATGGTCCTTAACAATTCCATACACAATAGTCATACCCAACCCTGTCCCGCTTTTTCCCATCGCTTTTTTTGTGTAAAAAGGCTCAAATATTCTGTTTAAATCATCAGGAGCAATACCGGTCCCATTATCGGTTACTGTTAAAACAACAAAATCACCCTTTTTTATACTGAGATCATAAGCATCGAGAGGCTTTTCAATAGATATATTTCTGGTGGATATTATGATGTTTCCTGATTCCGGCAGTGCTTCTGCCGCGTTAATAACTAAATTCATAATCACTTTTGTCAAGCTATCTGGTACACCTCGAATGTTAGGTAAATCTGGTACAAGCTTCGTTTCAATAATGACACCCGGGTAACGATTTTTAACGTTTTTCCAAACTGGAGAGCTTATATAATCAGAAATAATTTCATTTAAATTGATAATTTTTTTATTTGATACGACATTCCTTGTCAATGTCAATAAATCATTGATTAAATGCTCCATCTGTTTAGATGCTTTCAGCGAACCTTCAATATATCCCCTGTTAGGATCATCCTCCGGTATATTGATCTGTATCAATTGAAGATAGCCACTGAGGGCTGTTAATATATTATTTCCATCGTGAGCAACACCACCGGCGAGAAGACCGATTGCTTCCATTTTTTCAGCACGGATTATTTTTTGCTGTAACTCATTTTTTTCATTCTCAGCTTTCCGTAAATCAGTCACATCCACAGCAAACCCGATTATACTGATAACTTTATCATCAATATCTTTATACGGTATTTTATCTACCAGTATCTGCCTCTGACCTTCCGGGGTTTCAATATAACAGGTTCTATTTAATATTGCCTGCCCTGTTTGTATTACTTCAGAATCATCTTCAAAAAGATGACCCGGGTTTCCTGGAAATAATTCAGTATAGGATTTTCCAATTATCTCCCTGATCTGAACACCAATTATTTTTGAAAATATTTTATTGACCCTTACATATTTTTGTTTCACATCTTTATAAAAAATCATTACGGGTGAAGAATCAAGCATTATCTGGAGCTGCCCGGTTTTTTCCCCCAATATTTTGTGCAGTTCTTTCACTTCTCTGGTTCGTTCTGCAACTTTCTTCTCCATATTGGAATATAAATCATAATAATTTTTTCCTTTAGTTTTATACTCCTCCCTGGTAAGACGAAGTTCATTAGTTAGATGCTTTATTTTAGTTTCCAGGTATAAGACCTTACTGCTCAATTTATCACTATTAGCAAGCTCATCCATTTCAAAGCAGTCCTCGTGATTCCATTCTTGAAATCTCTTTTTTTAAATCCTCCGCAATCATTTTAAACGCATATTGTTCCAGGCCCAATGCATTAAGGCATCTCTGGAAAATTGTTTCATCTATTTTATGTGAGAACCCGCAATACCCGATGCCGCTCATCTGGCAGAGATAATCAGAAATATATAAGGTCAAGGCCATTACCGGAAACTTCCGGGGCACACTGAATGTATCATGATGGTATCCAATTGCCGTTACCATTTCCCGTGGAAGATTCCAGTGATCAGTTAATGCCCTCCCCACATCCGCGTGGTTATAACCAAAAACATCAAACTCGGCATCTGCTAAACTCATTTTTCCCTCTGTAAATTTATTTAAACTATTTTTAAAATCATCATGCAGAAACTGGTCTTCTGCTATCATCCCGATATCGTGCAACAAACCGGCAGCGTATATATCGTCTCCTCTTTTTCTCAGTTCCCTTCTGTATATCATTTTCGCTAAAATAGCGACAGCCACACTGTGTTTCCAAAGCAAAATCCTTGAGTACCCATCAACAAGTTCCTCTTTTGCAAATATCTCGCAGACCTTCTGACTCAATGCTATCTCCTTAAGCTCATCAAACCCGATCCATATTACCGCCTGTTCAATATCACCAATCTTTCTTTGAGAAGCGTAATAAGCAGAGTTTGCTGTTTTTAAAACCTTTGCTGAAAGGGGAGGGTCAATTTCAATTATCTCCTTTAAATCCTGCACAGTTGACCTGGGATTATTAATAATAGCAATAATATCCGTGACTATCTTTTTGATTGAAGAAATCTCCGAATCATCTGTCATTTCTACAAGTTTAATGAGTGTTTCATCTCTCCCTTCGTTCAAGCCCATTAATAACCTCCAAACCAGTATGATACGTTTATGGTTTATGGTTTAACAGCTCAAGACTGTATAAGCTTATAGTTAATATTATTGTCTATTTTTAAATATTTTTCAAATTTATTACTATTTAAACAATTGAGCTGGTTGAAGGTTAGCTTGATTGCCTTGAGGAAATGAAATCTCATAAATTGATAGGATAGTTACCGAACTTTTTAACCGTGTCATAAAATGCCATAATATTTTCCACTGGTACCTGCGGCTGAACATTGTGTGAAGGCCCCAGGATCAGCCCTCCGCCCGGAGCCACTGTTTTCAGCCTCAATTTAGTTTCATTAATAACATCCTCTACTGTACCGAAGGGCATTGTTCCCTGATTGTCAATGGTGCCCCAGAAGGTCAATTCTTTTCCAAAATCTCTCTTCAGCCTGGCCGGGTCCATCGATTGCGGCTGTACAGGGTTGAGGATATTCACGCCGGTTTCGATTAAATCCTTCATTATCGGGATAACGTACCCGTCTGTGTGAAAAGCAAATTTAAGGTCAGGGTTAATACTTTTCAAGTATGAAAAGAGTTTTAAATACCTGGGCTTAAAAAATTCTCTGAACATTTCAGGTGATATCAACAGCCTGTCCTGGGCCCCGAAATCATCCCCGATCCAGATAACATCGACACCGTACCTGACAAGTACGGACCCCGCGTCCATGACCCACATTAATAACTTATCAAGGTACGCATGGAGGAAATCTTTATTTATTACCATGTCTTCAAGAACCTTATCCATACCCCTCAAATACCATGAAAGCTCAAAAAGCGTGCACGCAAGCCCGCCCATGACTCCGTATTCTTTTCTGTATTTCTCTATCATTTTTTTTGACTCTTTATACCGTTCTTCGTTTTTAAAATCGGGCATCCTAAACTCATCCGGATCTTTTATGTCCGCCAGAGGCCGTTCCACCATTTCGGTGTATCTGTTCCCGGTTTTAGTATCCACCCAGCGCCACTTTATACCCCATTCATCGTAGTACTCTTCCGAATCCTGCGAGTAATAGCTGGTGCAAGGCCCTATCCATGTTATCAGAAAATCGTGGTCCATTATGTGGGGCAAATAACCTCCGTCCGCAGCATATAGCGACAACTTTTCTGTATCCTCGCCCAGGTATTTTAAAAGCTTTTTCTCCGCCTCGGGTGTGTACCATACATCGATCGGAACCCTGTCAGGTTCCTCGTGGTTAATTGCCATTAAAAACCTCTCCTTATGAGTCATGACTGCCTCCTTATTTTGGTAGTTGCGGCCAATTTTTTCACTCGCCTGCCGGGCAAAGTTCACGTCAGGCGGCTGTTAGCCGCAGTATCAGTAAAGCTTCACAAAATGCCTGTATAAAAAACTGTAATAGATAATGACGGCAAAGTAGAATCCGGCCAGATAGTATAATGAGTCTCTGCTGCCCTGGGCAAACAGGACATGCTGCCTCAGCACACATCCGCCGGCAAAGGTCGATAAAAGACCTATTATCCAGCCTCCCGCAATACTTATGAAGAGGAATTTATTCAATACGTCTATAAGTGAGATCGAACCACCGCCAGCACCGATCAGCTTCATATAGTTTATATCTCGTATATTGCTTAAATGCAAGGAAACCCGTGCGACCCCTGTTTTTATCGCTATCTCTCCATATTGAGGGGCCCCTGTCCTTAACAAATTTGTCGAATACAATATTGAAGTGAGAAACCAGATAGTAACAAGAAATGAGAATAGGCCGAAAAGAAGCTCCCTGTCCCTCACAAAAATATAATCCCGTAAACCAGCAACAAAGCACATCCTTGATCTCTGGGCCAGGAACCCGGTGGTCGCCCCAATAAATCCCAGTATAACCGTTAATAAGATAGTCCGTGCCACAGCCTCCTCCGTTTCATATTGAGCTACGCTTTACTATCTGTTTCAGCACCACAGTTCCGTTCCAGATTCCGATGAACATCCCGAACAGGGCCGCAATGCCGTATAGATCTCCGTATCCTGAACGGATAATAATTCTCGTTGGACAACCGAAGATTATGATCCCGGTAATCATAATAATAAATCCGGATATAAAAAACAAAAATGGTTGATTACTCCTTTGAGACCGGTATTCCTTGAAAAATCTGGAAGAAATGAAAGCTCCCAGGATCACTGCAGGTGAAGTTAGCATAACAACCCTTCGAGCTATCGCGGCTGTTTGAAAATTCGCTCTAAAAATTGTATTTGCCGCAGTATTGATCAGGTCTCTTGTATGACATGAAAGACAGAAGGTATAGGCGGTAGGAGGATAAAAGTTAAACAGGGCCTCCGCGAAAACAAAAATACTTCCTGTAATGATCCCAAAAAGCCATGGTTTAAGGTACCATCTTCTCACCGGTTACAATTTCCCCAATTTATGGTTTTATCTATTAATATTATGGTATTTTGTACCAGAATTTATTGCTGCAAAACGAATAAAGAGGCAAGAAATAATTTTCATAATGATTGACAAGTTTACCTGCCTCTGGTTTTATTTATAAAACCATAGGCGAGCAATAAGATCTCATAATAGTTGAAAGTTTACCTGCCTATTTTTCCGGGTAATGGTGGATATCTTCATAATGCACAAAGTATTCATTGAAAATGTTTATAACATCTTCTTTAGCTGTAT
>DAOVJS010000108.1 GCA_030673105.1 Spirochaetota bacterium | reverse complement strand
TTATCCCAGCCGTTATCAATCCAGGACGGCAGAGTCTTTGAATGCGAGATTCTCCAGGGCTGGAACCCGCGGTCGGGTGATGCAACGGCAATAGAGCTGATCTCCGGGCTGAGCATGAAATCGATGAAGCTCCAGCACAGGTCGGGATTCTTGGTGGTAGAAGTGATGTACCAGGACCAGCCGTTAAAGCAGTGAACGGGTGCCTTGTTGGTCTTGTCAGTTTTCACCCACTTATTTGACCGCCAATCCCAGTACTCCTTGGACCCGGGCGGCAGAGCGTAACCGATTTTACCCTGTACAGCAGATACATCGGAGTAGGTGTGCGGGCCGATGTCACCCCAGTCGATTGCCATAGCCGCGTGTCCGAGCACGATCTCGTTGATCACGTCAGCGCGTACCCAGTCGAGACCGGGAGCTGCGCCCCTGTCAAGCATCTCTTTGTAGAGAGAGAGGCCCTTAACCCAGCCGGGGTTGTTCACTAGCGGGTCCATGTTTTCCGGATTGAAGAATAAAACTCCCGGGTTGTCGATCTTGTCGCTTGGAATAACGGAAAATGGTGAAACCCATGAAAATGAATACCAGTAGGCTTGATTACCACGCTTCGTATTGGAGATATAGCCGTATTCATCCTCACCGTCGTTATCCCAGTCCCAGTTGTTGAAAAACTCGGCAACATCTACCATCTCTTCCAGGGTGTCAGGCGGCACGTTGTAGGAGTAGCCGTACTTCTTCTTGAACCTGGCCTGATAGTCCTTGTTTCCCAGAATGTCTTTTCTATAGAAGAGGTACTGGTTGTCGTTGTCGCAGATGAGAGCGTAGGTTTTACCACGGAAGGTATTCTTCTTCACGATACCTTCGGGAACATCACTTGGATACCAGTCAACATCCGCCAGGTAATCATCCAGCGGGATAACATAGTCCCAGCCGATAAGGTCTGCCATCCAGATGTTCGCCACTAGCAGCATGTCGAAGGCGTCACTCTTCGTTGCTGCTGCCTGCTGGGCCTTCGGAAAGATATCGCCGAATGCAACTTCGACTGCCTCGACAGTGTGCCCCCCTCCCACTTTTGCTGACCACTCGGGACCGTGAATCTTGATCGGCCCGCTGATAAAGGGACCTGTCATTGTTAATACGGAAAGGGCGACTGGCTCTTCCTCCGGTGCAGCCTCCACTTCGGCTTCCTTTGCCTTTTTCCTGTTACAACCCATTGTCAGGACCAGGAACGCAGCCACTGCCAACAGCGCGACGAAGATAATAAAGACCTTTTTCTTCATAAATCCCTCCTAAAATTAATAGATTTACAACTGACCAATCGAAATTCATACCATACATTAATAATCCTGTCAAGAAAAATGTAGTATTTTTTTATTAAAAAAATACTGAATAATCATCAATCAATTTTTCCCTTGACAAAATATTCAAATTGTTTAAAATGCTTAAAAAGGTATAAAATCATATAAGAAAGAAATACCGGTATGAAAATTAAGGTAATAATACCTAACGCCTCTGTTGAATTCAGAGATAGTCAGATTGAGGAGCGCAGGAAAGCGGCTTTACCTGGAAATGAAGTAGAAGTTGTTTGCCTGGCACATGGTCCGGTATCTATTGAATCTTCATATGATGAGGCTCTAGCGGCCCCATACATAATTCAAGAGGTTGAAAAGGCGGAAAAAGAGGGATATGATGCTGTAAGTCTGGATTGTGCCATGGATACTGCTGTAAGAGCTGCCCGTGAATCCGTCAGTATACCGGTTACAAGTGCAGGGGAAGCAAGTTATCTTTTAGCAATGGCATTATCAAGCAGGTTTTCAGTTGTTACTGTGCTGAAAAGTACGGCCGATACGATAAAAGAAAATATAAGGAAGTACGGTTTCAGCAGCAGAGTTGCGTCTGTGAGGTTTGCACGGATCCCGGTACTGGAATTAAAAGATGAGAAAAAGGCATTTAAGGCAATTTTTGATGAAGCGAAAGCTGCAATTGACATGGATGGTGCAGAAGCTATTGCTCTAGGCTGCACCGGCATGTCTTCTCTAACCGGAAGATTAAACCGTGAGTTAGGGGTGCCGGTAATTGATCCGGCAGTGGCATCGTTGAAGCTGGCAGAGGTTTATGTCAGTATGGGGCTTACAACGAGTATTAGAGCCTATGAAGTTCCATCTGAAAAAAAGATACTTTAGTAATAAAAGGAGGGAAACAAAATGCCGGAGATGTTTGAACTTGAACTGGGGAAGGCTGGCTACGTTGTTGTTTTTGAGATGTGCAGAATAAAAAAGGGAGAATCGGTTATCATAACTGTTGATTCGGTAATGGATTTTAAGCCGGTACTAGAGGTTGCAAAAGCAGCCGAGGCTGCAGGAGGGAAAGTGCTGGTGGCTTATCATTCGACTCCCAGCGGTTACGGAAAAGTAGCGGACCCGCAGCTTCCGGAATCCTTAAAAAAGGGAATTCCCGCGGCAGATGTATGGATAGAGTTTAATAATCAGTGGCTTCTCTATTCAACTCCGTGGATTGAAGCGATGTCAAACGGGAGAACCCGGTATCTTTTTCTTGGCGGGTTGGATCCGGAGCGGATCACACGCTGTATTGCGAAGCTTGATATGGATCTGCAGGAAAAATTCCAGAATAAGGTAGTAGAATTGACGCATAAGGCGAAGAATATGCGTGTAACAACGCCGGCTGGCACTGATATTACTTTTGAGAATGTTGCAGAACGTCCCATAACCAATGAAATACGGGCGGATGTGCCCGGGCCGCATTTTCTGGTGGGGCAGATTGGATGGGCCCCAAAGGAAGAGAGCATTAATGGTATCATTGTATTCGACGGCTCCTTTTCCGGCGGCGGGGAGGCTGATCTCGGAATTCTTGCCCATCCCATTGAATTGGTAATTAAAAAGGGGAGGATTGTTGAAGTTAACGGCCAGGAAGAGGCTAAAATACTGCGTAACTGGCTTAAAAAACTCGATGATCCCAATATGTACAACCTGGCTCATATATGTTACGGTTTCAACCCGGGGGCGGTTCTTACCGGACTGTGTACGGAGGATGAGCGTGTATGGGGCTCTACAGAGTGGGGTAATGGTTACCAGGGACCAATGTTCGAGGGCAGTCTTGGCGATGCGATTTCCCATGCTGACGGGATATGCTTAAATTCCACTGTACTGTTGGATGATGAACTTTTAACCAAAGAGGGAAAAGTAATCCATCCTGAACTCGTCGAAATAGCAAAAGCAATCGGGAAGTAAACTGAAATAAGAAATATTTTTATAAGGAGGAGAATATGTTGAAAAAAGTATTTGAAAAACTGTGCTCAAAGAAGATTATCATTGTTGGCATCGGCGCGTTACTTGCTGTAGGGCTTGTTTCCAGCATTCTGATTGCTGAAACAAAAGAAGAGGAGGAACCTATTAGGATCCTGGGTACTGTTGCTTTCTCAGGTGCTGCGGGTAACATAGGTCCTGCCTATGATAGAGCAATTAAGCTGGCTGTTGAAGAGATAAACGCGGCCGGGATAGAGGGTTTTTCGGGGATTGAATATAAGGTTATAGATACAGAAACAAAACCTTCTGTCCTCCAGAGAAAGCTCAAAAGGGAAGTGGGGACATGGAAACCCGATGTGATGGGAGGATGTGCACTGGAAACGACGATCAGCCCTGTATGTGTGGAAGCACCAAAGTATAAAATTCCGGCCTTTGTTGGCGGGCACCTCAGTATGAGTAAGTATCTCCCTCCAGGGGAAGTCCCTGTGAGTAAATGGGTGGTTTATTACGGGTATGCCGACTATTTTGCCGGTCAGCTTGCAGGTCAGTTCTTTGAAGAAATGGGCGCAAAAAAAGTTGGGCTTATCACGGGAGATTATGACTGGGGGTACAGTAATGGCATGGGGTTAAAAGCCTACTGGGAACAGAACGGTCACCCCTTTGAAATCAGCACTGTAATTTATACACCCCTTGACAAGACAGATTATACTACAGAGATGTTGATTGTTAAGGAAGAAAAACCGGATGCGATTTTCTGTCCATATACAGGGGCCGGATGGTTCAGTGTCGCGAAACAGCTGCGTGATGCCGGCGCCATGCCTGAGTTCATGCTCTACGGCACTACCTATTCAAACATGGGGGGAGCGAAGATAACAGGAGAGTATGGGGCGGAAAATATCTACACCCTCGCGGATCATGATCCGACAAGCGATGCCTGGAAGGATTTTGTGAAAAGGTGGAAGGCTAAATATGGCGAAAAAGCTTATCCTGAAGCGTACACAAACAACTATTACCAGGTGATTTACTGGATTAAAGAGGTTTACGAGAAAGCGCAGACCAAAGATCCTGATGTGATTATTGATTTAATGCAGAAAACATCGTTTCAAAATGTGTGTATCAGTCCCATGGGGCCGCTTGATGGATTTGGAAACAATACTGGTGCCAAGGCTGCGATAATCAAGTTTGTGCCGGGCTCCTCTGATCTTGACCCGAGCTTCGGCCTTCATCCGGAAATGGTGAAAGTATACCAGACTCCTAAGATGACCATGCAGGAAATTCTTGGTGAACTGAAAGGGTTTAAAAAACTTGAATCAGCGGAAAAATATCCCGCTGCCAGGTAGCAGTGCTGGTTATGTTTTGTAAGGAAACAGCAACATCTCTTTAATAAGTGTGGTTACAAGAGCATAAATGTTAAAAATATCAAATGTGTCTAAAAAGTTCGGGGGGATACATGCGCTTGAAGGTGTGTGCCTGACGCTGGAAAAGGGAAAGATCTGGAGTATAATCGGGCCGAACGGTGCAGGTAAAACCACTCTTTTTAACCTGATAACAGGGACCATTCCTGCGGATTCGGGGAAAATAGAATTTATGGGTGAAGATATAACGTATATGAAACCCCATGAAATCTGCAGGAAAGGAATTGCCAGGACCTACCAGCAGAAAAATCTTTTTCCAAACTTGAGCGTCTTTGACAATGTAATTGCAGGGATGTTAAAAGACAGCATTGAAGAGCAGGGAAGGAAGAAAAAAGTTTATGAAATTTTAAAGTTTCTTGGCCTGGAAGAGGTGGAAAAAGAGACCGTTTCGAGCCTGCCTCCTCTTGATTGTAAGCTGGTTGAGTTGGGGAGAGCATTGGCAACAGATCCGAAGTTAATACTGCTGGACGAGCTTATAGGCGGCTTAATTACCACAGAAACTGAGAAAATTTGTAAAATTGTTGAAACTCTCCGGGATAAAGGGTACACAATTTTCCAGATAGGACATGAGATAAGGCCAATTATGAAAACATCTAACTGGATCTTTGTCCTTGATGAGGGCCGCAAGATTGCTGAAGGGTTGCCTGAAGAAATAAGAAATAATAAGGATGTACACGAAGTCTATCTGGAGTAAACGGAGGAAGAGGGTTGATCGAGCCCATTTTAAAAATCACTGGCCTGACTGCATGTTATGGCAAGATTAGCGCTATAAAAGCTATAAATTTCTATGCTCATGATAATGAGATTGTGGGTATAGTCGGGCCAAATGGTGCAGGAAAAACCACCCTGCTTGAGAGTATAGCAGGTTCTATGCGCATAAAAAACGGCCGGATATTTTTTTTGGGTCGCCATATTGAGAAGTGGCCTGTACTCAAGCGCCGTCAGCTCGGATTAATGTTAGTTCCTCAGGAGGGGAATGTTTTTCCCATGATGTCTGTAAAAAAGAATCTTGAAATAAGTGTAATTCTCAGTAATCGTGCTGAAAGAAAAGGACTTATTGATTATGTATATGAACTCTTCCCTATTCTATGGGAGAGAAGAAAGCAGATAGCCAACACCCTGAGCGGCGGACAGCAGAAGATGCTTGCTGTAGGTCTGGGTATAACTTCAAATGCGCGGGTGATGCTTATAGATGAGCCTTCAATTGGCCTGGCACCTAAGCTGGTGACCAGGCTTTTTGAAACACTTAAGAAGATAAAAGAAGATACAAAAAAGACAATTGTGCTTTCAGAACAGAATATAAAAATCCTGAATATTGCAGACAGACTATTCGGATTGGAAGCCGGGAAAATAAGATTTGACGAAAAGACGAAAAATCTCTCAAGAGATATTGTGAAAGATCTCTACCTGGGATCGATCAGCTAACCATAGTACGGGAAATCCTATGCTTTTAAACGGAATAATTACAGGCTTGATTATGGGAGGGATTTTGTCTCTTCCCGTACTGGGGGTTGCTGTTATATACGGTATAACCGGTATACCGAATTTTGCAATAGGGGTTATCGGTGTTCTCGGGGGCTTTGTAACATGGTATTTCCTTTCTTTCAATATGGGAGTAGCTATAGTAATTGGGATAGCGGTTTGTTTTATTATTGGATATATTATTCAGAGAATACTGCTTACTCCTATAAGTGAAAGGGGAGGTGATTCCACTTTATTTTTCATCATTACAGTTTCTGTTGGTTTTGTTTTTGAAGGAATCATCAGGGCAATTTTCCCCCGCCCCAATATTTCTCTTGAACTTCCGCGTATAGGAACAATAAACCTCGCCGGGGTCACAGTTGAAGGGTTCAAAATATTTGCGCTTTTATTTGCACTTGGTACACTGGTGGTTATACGTCTGCTTGAAGAGCATACAGAGATTGGAAAATCCTGGCAGGCAACATCTCAAAATCTGAAGCTTGCAAAACTAATTGGAATCAATACTAACCGGGTATTCAGTATCGCATCCGGTATCGGATGCGCTCTTGCCTGTGTGGGGGCGATTTTCTGGGGGTCCCTGTATAACCTCCAGGTATCGACTGGTTGGGACCTTGGATTTATGGGATTTATTATTGCCGTTGTTGGAGGGATAGGAAATATATGGGGTGGAATAATCAGCGCGCTGATTATGGGAATGGTTATGAGTTTTAGCGGATACCTGCTTGGCGGGGAGTGGCAGAGTGTTATTCTATATTTTATCGTTATACTTGTATTAATAATTGCTCCAAAGGGGATTTTGGGTAGTGAAAGATCATTATGAAAAGATAGGGACTATATTAGCACTTTTATTGCCCCTGCTGTTTGTTTTTCGAGGAGGGTACCTGCAAGAAGTTACCGGGTACGTGTATCTGTTTCTGATCCAGGGATATGTGGCATGGTTTCTGTTCTTTAAAAGCGGCCAGCCGTTTTTCGGGTATTCTGTTACAATGGCAGTCGGGGCCTATGGAACAATAGTTCTGACTGAAATATTTGGATGGCCGATACTCGCTTCAATGTTTATCAGTTCAGTCTTTGCTCCTGTTGTAGGTATAATTTTATTCCTCTCAACAATCAGGGCAAGGGGTTTTTATGTAAGCATGGCATCCTTCTTACTCGCGATTCTCTTCCCCAAATTAATTAATGCATTGCAGGATATCACAGGCGGCAGAAGCGGTCTATATTTTAGTGGTGTCACTGCTTTTATTGGATATAAAACATTATATATCCTGATAATCTTTTTAACAGCAGCAGTTGCTGCCTTTTTCCTGTGGATTATGGGAACAAAAACAGGTAAAATTTTGACGTTAATATCGGAGAATGACCGGTTAACACAGGCAGTCGGGATAAATACCCTCAAGTACAAGATAATAGCCTACAGTATTGCCGGATTTATCTCAGGGTTGGGCGGCGCTTTTTACGTGAATTATACCGGATTTATATCATCAATTGATATTGAGGTATTTACAACTCTCTACATCTTTTTTATTCCTTTAATAGGTGGAAGTAAAGTTTTTTACGGTCCCGTCCTGGGTGCTCTTTTTGTAATACTCATGCCGGAGCTCCTCGTCCCGGTTGAAAGATACTTTCGAATATTTTTTGGACTAATTTTCATAGTGGTGATAGTGATGCTTCCGGAGGGATTGGCTCCGAATATACAGAAATTATTCAGAAAAATACATTTAAAAAAAACTTAATTCCAAATAATTGTGTTTGTTTGTTCACTATTTGTTCATGGAAAAATCCAAATTCAAAGTGAGGAGGGCATATGCCGATAGGAAAGGACCTGGAGCTGTTCAAAGCTGCTTATAAGACAGTTAAAGAAATTATTAGAGTGAAAAATGGTGAGAACCTTCTAATAACCATTGATTCAATCAGTGATTTCAGAGTTGCAGAGGAAATGGCCAAATCAGGTGAAGCGC
>DAOVJS010000128.1 GCA_030673105.1 Spirochaetota bacterium | reverse complement strand
GGCGGATAATTATTTTTATCTTACAAACCCGAATTTTACAAAGCCTCCGGCTGATATGGTATAGTACCTGGAAGTTTCATTTGCGGGAAAATCCTTATCATTCAAAAGGTGGTAGTCAAGGGTGATATCAAATCCCACGATAGTAGAAGAACCTCTGAGAAAGTATTCAAGGCCTCCTGTCATTATTAGTGAGAAATTGAACGCATCTATGTTGTCAAAGTAGGTCGATGTGAGTTCCTGACTTAAGCCTGTAACTGTGTTGTATTCCTCACCTCCGGAGCTTACGCGGAAATTAAGGCCCACGCCGGCACCCAGGAAAAAGCCCATTCTCAATTTTATCATTAGAGGTATTTGCAGGTAGCCTATACGCTCTTTATATTCAAACAAAGTACCGGTAACATCACGATCATATTGCATACCCTTTCTCACGTAATTCAGACCCGAAGCAGCCCATAGATAGGGGCTCAGAGAATATTCGGCTTCAATGCCGATTGAATAGCTAAAAATACCTCCCTTGCCGCTGTAGGGGGAGAAGCCATATACATCGCCTCTGGCACCTGCCGACCCGATACTCGTCCTGATACCTAAAAGTATAATTCTATCCCCCGATAACACCCTGGTCACTCTCCCGGTAGGTCCTCTATCTCTTTTATGAGGTACATCATGCCCGGGCAGGGATGAAAAATCCAGCCTGCTTATCCTCCAGTGGCCGTACTCCAGGTTCCACGCGATTTCCATTGTATCACCGCCAATTTTATAATTGGATCGAATTTCAGACGGTGTGCCGACCTTTTCTTCATCCTCGGGATTAATACCCGAAAAGGTAATCGAAGAAAGGTCCGCGTTTTCAGATAAGTCCATCCAGAAGTGATAAAAAATGGCGTTTCTCATGGTCTGAACCGGATTGTAGAAAAAGCTTTGCTCCCAGATTTCACGTTCTCTTCTATTGGGGGCAGCGTCAAGTATTGTCAGAAAGCTTTCCCATCCATTTTCTCCGACAATTGCATAGGAAATATACCTGTAGATTACCTCTAGGTCCGGTTCATCACTCCCCAATTCTTCAGAAAGGGTCCTGCAGTTTTTTAACAACTCTTCTTTTAAAAGAGAGGTATTATTATATATCTCTTCCACAGCCTTTGCTTTTTCAAGAACAGTCGTTGTAGTCATGGCTGGAATGGAGAAGTTGACATTTTCCCGGTTTGTAATTTTCCATGTGTTTACACCGATAACTCTATAGCCTAAAGGGTTTGATCTGTCCTCAATGAGGAGAGGCCCTCCGCTGTTGCCGCTGTCAATGGTCGCGGAGTGCTGAATTAGATATGTAATGTCAGGGTCCATCATTTCAGGTACGTATGCCTTTTCATTGCTGATAATGCCGGCTGAGAGCTGCCACCCCGGTCTGTTAAGCAGGTGCGGGAAACCTGCAGAAAATACTTCTGTCCTCTCACGCTGAAGGCCTGTGTCAAAATCGAATCCTCTTTTAAAAACCCTTTTATTATCAGGAAACTGGACGACTGCCAGGTCAATGTCATTGTCAGTGTAGACAATAGGGCAGTCCTGAAAGATTTTTTCGGAACCATCTTCATTTTCAAACACCACGTCAACATTTTCGGACTGTTCCACTACATGGCGGTTTGTTATGATGTAGTTGTTTCCTGATTTGTCAACAACGATAAATCCGCTTCCCCAGCTTCCACTCTCCGCGTAGGATCGGAAAAATTCAGCTGCCTGCGGGTCGCCCCTTTTCTCAAAGTAGGTTGCGATGTTATTGAAAGTGTCCTTAGTTTTTTGATGGTATTTTACCTTGATAATCGGTACATAGTCCTTCAGACGAGCGTGTGAAAGATTGGGAAGGAGAAATAGCATCATAAGTACAATTATTACAGATGCTGAATGTTTATTCTTCATAGGGATACTCTCACCTCTGTATTGAGGATACAGCCGTTATTAATTCATTGTCAAGAATATTTATTGAGCAGGAAAATTAAAAGAGAAGCTGGCCCATTTCTCTGCATAATATTTGTAGCAGTTACTATTATTAAATTGTATAATAACCATCATCAAAAATGCTTTTTGTAAACCCATAAAGTTATAAAAACCGGATTGTAAAAAATTCTTATTGACAAAATAATTGTATTGTTCTATCCTATTGGGGAAGGTAAAGATATCTTACCAATTCGCGGTAAAACAGCTGCGAAATTGTAGTGTGGTAAATTGAGGATATTTAATTTTTTAAAAAGATCAAAACAGTTAAAGGAGGATACAAGCATGAAAAAATTATTGCTCTCAATGTTTATTGTTATTCTGATCGCACCTGTGCTCGTTATGGGCGGTGGAAAAAGGGGTGCTGAAGAACAGGAAAAAGCTGAGGAGGCCCCGGCAGTGGTTGAAGAAGAACCGGCTGCTGAAGATACCCGGGCAAATGAAGTGGATCCATGGATAATTGATGTCAGGAAAGGTCTTGAAAAATACAGAGGGAAAATTGTGTTTAAGGGACCTCTGGGACAGACGCCTGCCTGGGATACTGAAATCGTGTTGACTAATGCTGAAGTTGAAAAGATACGCAGGGGTAATTATACTGCTGCTATCGCCTGGCATGGCCAGCAGGGTGAATATACCGACGCTCTTGGCGGCGGAATCAAGGACGGTCTCGAGCATTTAGGTATTAAACTTGTAGCCGAGACAAGCGCTGACTTTGCTCCTGAGAAACAGAAGACCGATGTTGAAAGCATGATGGCCCTTAAGCCGGATGTAATAATAACGCTTCCAACTGACAGTGTCACTTCTGTTGCCACTTTCAGACCGGTTATTGACGCGGGTATAAAACTTGTGCTGATATCAAACCAGCCTGACGGCTATGTTCATGGCAAGGATTTCGTTGGAATAACAACTTCCATGCCTTACGATCAGGGAAAATTCATGGCGGATGCCGTGGCAAAGGCAACAAAAACTAAAAAAGTGGGCATAATTTTCTTTGACGCTGATTTCTGGATAGTGAACTTTATTGATGATGTTGTAAGAGATACCCTTGCAGATTCTTATCCGGACATCGAGGTCGTTGTTGAGGAGGGTTTCGCGAATCCGGCAACAGATATTGAGCTTGCGGCAAGCGCGATAATTCAGAGACATCCGGAAGTTGATACTTTTTATGTATCCTTTGGAGCGCTTCCCGCTGCTCTCGCGTGTGAAGACGCGGACAGGCCGGATATAAAAGTTATTTCTCAGGGTCTTGACAAGCCATATATGCAGAACATGTTAAGCGGCGGAAATATCTACGCGATTATTACGGACTCTACATATAATATAGGCGTTAATACAGCTCTACTTGCCGGGTATGGTGTGCTGGATAAACCGGCGCCGGAGTATTCAATTTCCCCGAGCGCGACAATAACAAAAGAAAATTTAAAGGATATGTGGAAACTGGCTTTCAGAGTTGTGCCGTTTCCAAAAGAGTTCGAGGAACTCATGAAATAAAATGCAACCGGGTCAACAGATAATATTGGGCGGGATAGAGGAAGCTAAGACCTTTTGTTTTTAAAACCTCCTTAATGAAATAGAAACAATTAAGAGAGCAATCCTTTATCCCGCTTTTTTAAATATCCCTGCGGAAAAATGTCTGATTTGCCGGGATTATTTTTGATTAACCGATTTAAAAGCTTAATAAATTGAGGAAGTGATTATGGAAAAAGCCAATGTCCTTGAGATGAAAAAAATACATAAGGCTTTTGGTGGATTAAAAGCCCTTGTGGATGTAAATATCGAACTCAGGCATGGAGAAATTATCGGGTTAGTTGGTGATAACGCGGCCGGCAAATCAACCCTTATGAAAATATTATCCGGGGCCTATCATGCTGATGAAGGAAGTATATTTTTTAACGGGAGGGAAGTCGCTATAACAAATCCCCGTATTGCAAAACAGATGGGAATTGAGATGATTTATCAGGACCTGGAATTATGTCCAAACCTTGATGTTCCGGCAAATCTTTTTCTCGGCAGAGAAGTCATCACTAAACCTTTTATTCGGTTTCTAAAAAAACGAATAATGGAAGATGAAACAGTAAGTATTTTGCGAAAGTTGAAGATAGACGTTAAGAATCCAGGATTAAGAATCGATAAACTTTCAGGCGGTCAACAGCAGGCTGTTGCAATAGGTAGAGCTGTAAGTTTTAATCCAAAAATCGTGATTATGGACGAGCCGACCGCAAATCTGGCAGTTGTTGAAATAGATAAAGTCCTGGATCTGACTCTCCGGTTAAAGGAACATGGTATCTCAATAATTATTATCAGTCACAGACTGGACGATGTGTTCAGGGTCTCGGATAGAATCTATGTTTTAAAACATGGCTGTATAGCGGCTGTCAAAGAAAAAGCAAAAACTAATAAAGAAGAAATAATAAAGCTGATGTTTATGGAAGCTCATGAGCGGCAGGGACAGCGGGCGCGCCAATAGCTGCTAAATAAACCGGCCTTGTGTAAGGAGAACATTGAATGAACAGTGTTAATAACCCGGAGAATAACGGCGAATCGATATCCGGATTTAAAATAAAGGATTATGCAATCTATCTGATAATGCTTGGAATTTTCATTGTTTTTGCATTCTTTTTGAGGAACAGAGGATTTTTATCTATCATAAATTTGATGAATATCTTCAGGCAGACGGCAATAATTTCAATAATGGCAGTCGGGTTCACCTTCGTTATAGCCAGCGGTGAATTTGATCTTTCAATAGGCTCAACAGTAGCCCTTTCCGCCCTTATAGGATCTCTCATGCTCCAGAGGACCGGTATATTTCCGTCTGTTATCGCGGCTGTTGCAGTGGGTGCAGCAATTGGATTTGTAAACGGATTTTTTGTGGTGAGAGCGAGGATGCCCTCTTTTCTTGCGACTATCGCCATGATGGGTATAATTCACGGGCTTGCAAGATGGATTACCCATCTTCAGGCAATTCCTGTTTTAAATGACAGATTTACCTATATTTTTGGAGGTGGAAATCTTGGGCCTATTCCAACTCTCTTTGTCTGGACATTGATAGTTATGGTTTTCGGGCAGATTGCCATGGTAAAAACACTTTTTGGCCGTAAAGTGCTGGCTACCGGCGGGAATGTGGTGGCTGCAAGACTCGCGGGAATCAATACGGATAAGGTAAAATGGGTATTATTTATAATCATGGGTATGATTGCTTCTCTTGCAGGACTACTTTACACCGGTAGACTGCATGCGGCAAGATACACCTACGGGGGGCAGGATCTATTTACTATAGTTGCAGCAGTAGTTATCGGCGGTAACAGTATCTACGGCGGAACAGGGACAATTATTGGTGCTGTTGTGGGATCGCTTATCCTGGGAATGGTTAATAACGGGCTCATACTGTTCGGGTTCAGTGTTGATCAGCAGGTGATATTCCGAGGCGTAATGATCCTTGTGGCGGTCGCTTTGAGTCCATCCGCTCCCAAAGAATAACGAAAATATTCAAAAAAGCTTCATTAAACAAGGAAGGGCACCATGAAAATTATTGATATCACCGGGCCGATTTACGAAGGTATGTGGGACTTTGGTTTTCCGGGAGGTCAGTTTAAATTAAAACAGCTTAACTATGATTTTCTAGGTGAAGACTATTTTCATGAGGGGTTTGAAGGCATGGTTGGAAGTACCGGAACATTTTTGGAGACCGGCGCGACATGTCTCGGATATGAAAAGTCGATTCCCACAGATAAAATGCCTCTGGAAAAACTGGTAAATATTGATGCCTGTGTTCTGCAAACTCCCTATGAAACTTTAAATGAAAAAGATGGAAGAAAATATATATCTCTAAATGATATTAAAAAGGCGGAAAAGGAAGGCGTCCCCGAAGGCTCCGCGATAATTGTAAGCATGGGTTACGGGAAGAACTGGGATAAAAAGGATTACATGGAAAAGTCACCGTTTTTCAAAAGAGACGCCTTTTATCATTTGCTTGATCGGAGCCCGGTTCTTATAGCGAGTGATTTTCCGGGCTGGGAAAATGTTGTTAATCCTGAAAATTTTTTAAAAAGGCTTTACGGGTCAGGAGTTTTTGTGCTTGTAAGCTGTGTAAATTTAGAGACGATAAAAAAGTATAAAGTCAAATTAACGGCTCTTCCTATCAAAGTATTAAATGTCTGCATGTGCCCGTGCAGGGCGGTGGTTATTGAAGAATAATATACAGCCGGTATATGTATGCTGAGACACAGAGAAACAATAAAATATTATCAATAGAAGGAGGTATGTTGTGAGCGACAGTATCTATCGTCGGATAAAATGGGGGCTTATAGGTGCCGGAGATTTTGGTCTCATTTACGCGCAAATTCTTAAGCAGCTCCCCAATGTGGATCTTGTTTCAGTTTATTCAAGAACTGAAGCCCATGCTCGGAAAGCGGCTGACACATACAACATTGGAAAATGGTACACAGATTTTAACGAAATGATTAACAGTGATGGTTTGGAAGCTGTGGCTGTTGTAACGGATGAGCACCATCATTATGGACCGGTAATGGCTGCTCTTAAAGCTAAAAAGCACGTGATCCTGGAAAAACCTATCGCGCCTAAACTTGAAGAAGCGGATGAAATGATAAAAGCAGGCAGAGAAGCAGGGACTGTATTTGTGATAGCCCACATACTGCCCTTTCATACTCATTATGCGAACGCAAAAGCTGAGATTGATAAAGGAAGCGTCGGCGACATTGTCGCGATGTACGCTAGAAGAAATGCTGCTTCAATCTGGGGTGAAAAACTTCAGGACCATTCATCTGCAATCTATGATGAGATGATCCATGACATGGAGTGTATGCTGTGGTTCACAGGTAACTGGAAAGTTAAAAAGGTCTACGCACAGGCAAAGAATGTCAGGGGCATGAAAAAACCGGATGTTTGCTGG
>DAOVJS010000071.1 GCA_030673105.1 Spirochaetota bacterium | reverse complement strand
TTAACACAGATTGGGAATATGCTCAGAGAGTCTATTCGGCTGAACGATTACTGCTGCAGGTACGGCGGCGAAGAGTTTGCTGTTATTCTACCCAATACTTCATTGGGAAAGGCCCGGAACGTATGTGAGCGTTTCAGGGAGCTCGTAGCGGGACATAGATTTAATTTTAATTCGGAGCAGTTCAGAATAACTATAAGTATCGGGATTGCGCATTGGGACGGTTTAACAGATCAGACTGCAGTTGAAATGGTCGCGGCCGCGGATCAGGCTCTCTACAGGGCGAAGAGAAAGGGGAGAAACAGGGTAAAGGAGGAGGTAATTTAAACAACAGATACTAACCGGATGTACGGCCGGGACGTCCCTCTTGATAAGAAAACAATTTTCATTACCCATCATTAATAAGAACATGATAATTTTTGTTGATAAAAATGCGTAAAAATACTATTCTTGCCTATTATTTAATACATTGACTATAAAATAACCGATTATTTCAGGGAGTTTGACATTTTGTGCAGTTTGAATTAAGAAGGGAAAATGAATACAAAACAGTTGAAATTATTTTTATTGATAGCCGATCTGAAGAGCTTTTCAAAGGCCGCGGAGCTGGAAGCTCTCACTCAGCCCGCGGTTACCCAGCAGATTATGAGGCTGGAAAAGGAAATCGATTCTGTCCTTTTTAAAAGAAAACACAAGCGTATTGAACTGACGAGGAAAGGGAAACTTTTTTACCGATTCGCTAAAAATTCGTTAATAATGATGGAAAACCTCCAGAAAGAAATCAAACTGATGGATTTAAAAAGCGAGGGTATTTTGAAGATAGGTTCAAGCCACATCCCTGTGGCAGACATTTTATATAAAAAGATAGCTGAGTTTAAAAAGCTTAATCCCGGTTCCTATATTATCTATGAGTTCAGTGACACAGCAAACATAACGTATATGCTTGAAAATGAGCTGATTGATGTCGGGTTCGTTGGCGCCAGGATAAATGATGCATTAAATTACACAAAATTTCTTGGTGATGAATTAATATTAATTACACATTTAGACTATGATATTGAACCGGAAATAACAATTTCGGAATTGAAAAAGGTTCCCCTGATTATCAATCAAAAGGAGGCCGGGGTTCGGAAATTTCTCGAAGAAAAGTTGAGGCAGTACAATATTAGTTTTTCCGATCTGAATATAATATCTGAGATCGGTCTTCCGGAGGCTGCTCTGAATGTTATCAGGGCTGGAGTGGGCTGCGCTTTTATCCCTTCCGTCATGCTGGATGGCAGGAAAGAGAAAGATGACATAAAAATTATTAATATTAAAAATTTTGACGCATCAAGGAGTTATTACGTGGCTACAAAAAAGGGGATGGTTATCCCTGAAATTGCAAAACAATTTCTTGATTTATTCATGCAGTTTTCATGAGTGTAATCCATCATATCATGCGTTTTCCTCATAAACCCAGCTGATCCGCAATATTTTTCATGGCATCAAGGACATTGGATATGTGTTCATCAAGCGGTATTCCCAGCTCTTCAGCGCCATTCTGTATATCGTCCCTGTTAACCGCGGCAGCAAAGGCCCTGTCTTTCATCTTCTTTTTTACCGATTTCACCGCTACATCAGCTAGCTTTTTGCTTGGCCTCACCAGGGCAACGGCAACTATAAATCCTGTGATCTCATCGACAGCGAACAGGGTCTTTGCCATCATGCTCTCTCTCTTTACCCCGCTGTAACCGGCGTGCCCTAGAATCGCATTGATCCACTTCTCTGAAACACCTTTTTCGCGGAGAATTTCGGCTCCTTTAAAGGGATGATTTTCCGCGTCGGGGTATTTTTCGTAATCAAAATCGTGTAAAAGACCGACGATACCCCAGCTTTCTTCATCCTCGTTAAATTTATTCGCGTACAACTTCATTGCAGATTCCACTGCCAGCGCGTGCTTGATCAGGCCCTCCTTTTTTGTGTATTCTGTCAGTAAACTGTATGCTTCGGAGCGGTTCATTGGTATCCCCTTTTAATTTTTGTAGTGCTCATTACCATAGATGATGTACTACAGGCTTAAAATATCTTTTATATACATCCTGCACCTTCTCCATCTGCTCACCTGTAAGAGGTGCGAGATCAGAGGCGCCTGTATTCGATTCAATCTGTGACACATGGCTTGCACCCGGGATTATGCAGCTCACCCCGTCAAACATCAAAATCCAGCGAAGCGCGTAGAGAGCCAGCTTATCAGGATCAGGGATGATTGATCTCAATTCGTTTACAGCTTTCAGGCCTGTTTCATAATCGACACCGGAAAAGGTTTCCCCCTTATCAAAGAATTTACCCTCTCTGTTAAAGAAGCGGTGATCATTTTTCCGGAACACCGTTTCCATAGTAAACTTACCCGTCAACAGGCCGCTCGCGAGCGGTACCCTGACAATTATACCAACATTTTTCTTTTTAGCCTCTGAGAAGAAGAGTTCGGCAGGCCTCTGCCGGAACATGTTAAAAATAATCTGTACTGTGGCCAGGTTGGGATACTCTATCGCCTTCAGCGCTTCCTCGATTTTTTCAACACTTACGCCGTAGTGCAGGATTTTTCCTTCCTTCGTAAGGGCGTCGAGAGTTTCGAAAACTTCCGGGCTGGAATATACCTCTGTGGGGGGGCAGTGCAGCTGAATTAAGTCGATTGTCTCGACGCCCATGTTCGCGAGGCTTTCGTCAACAAATTTTCTGATGTTTTTATCATTATATCCATCGGCCACATGAGGCGTCAATCTCCTCCCGCACTTTGTGGCAACATAACATTTTTCTTTTCTTTCTTTCAAAACCTTCCCGATTGCCTTTTCACTCAGCCTGTCGCCATAAACATCCGCGGTATCAAAAAAGTTAATACCCAGATCCAGAGCTTCATTCAATGTTTTAAGGGCGTTTTTTTCATCAAAGGGGTCTCCCCATCGTCCTCCGACCTGCCATGTACCGATAGAAATTTCTGAAACACTGAATCCTGTTTTTCCAAGAACTCTATATTTCATTCTGCCCTCCCTTATTATTGGTAGTGAAATTAAATATAGACAGGTAATCCTGTTTTTCCAAGAACTCTATGTTTCATTGCGGCCTCCCTTATTATTGGTAGTGATTATGTTATTCTGCAAGTTAACGCAATACCCTCAGTGCATTGAAAATTGCGAGGAGCGCGACTCCCATATCGGCGAAAACAGCCTGCCACATGGTCGCTGTACCGGCAATACCTAATGCCACGAATACTCCTTTGACCAGGAATGCTATAAGGATGTTTTCCCATACGATCTTGCGTGTTTTTTTGGCTATTTCTATTGCCTCGGCCACCTTGGATGGCGAATCGGTCATGAGTACAATATCAGCAGTTTCAATTGCAGCATCTGAACCAAGGTTTCCCATCGCTATTCCTATATCCGCCCTTGCTATTACAGGGGAGTCGTTGATTCCGTCCCCCACAAAGACCGTTCCGGCCTTTTCTCCCTCTTTTGCCATTATACTTTCAAGGGCATCTACTTTCCCTTCGGGAAGGAGGTCTGCGTACGCGAAGTCAAGCCCGAGTTTTCGGGATATTATATCAGCTTCATACTGATTGTCTCCTGTTAACATACCAATCTGCCTTACGCCGGCTTTCCGTAATTTTTGCACGGCCCTTAAAGCATCATCCTTTATTTCATCCGATATAACAATATACCCGGCATACCGGTTATCAACAGCCACATGGATGACAGTTCCATCTATCTTACAGAGGTCGTGGGGAATGTTGTTCCTGTGTAAAAGGCGGTCATTGCCCGCGATTACCTTTCTGTTTCGGACAATCGCGTTTATACCGAACCCGCCGATCTCTTTATAATCCTGTATGTGTGATATATCGATTTTGCGCCCGTACGCCTCAAGTATGGACTTCGCGATCGGGTGGCCTGAGTGAGCTTCTGCTTCTGCCGCTGTCTGCAGCAGCTCGTCTGCGGTGAAGCCGGTTTTCGGAACAATCCCCGTTACTTTAAAAACTCCTTTTGTCAGGGTCCCGGTTTTATCAAATACAACGGTTTTAGCCGAGGTGAGCGCGTCAAGATAGTTTGACCCTTTTATCAGTATGCCTCTTCTGGACGCCTTTCCGATGCCCCCGAAAAATCCCAGCGGGATACTGATTAAAAGGGCGCATGGACATGAAATAACAAGCAGGACAAGCGCCCTGTATATCCATTCCGAAAAAGCCGCGTTTTCCAGGAAGAGAGGCGGGAAAACAGCGACAGAAAGAGCCCCGAAAACTACCAGGGGTGTATAATAGTGTGCAAATTTGGTAATAAATCTCTCGGTCTTAGCCTTCTTTTTTACAGATTCTTCCACAAGGTATAAAATTTTTGATATGGAGGATTCCTCGAAAAGCTTTGTGACCCTTATGAAGAGAATACCTGTCTGGTTAATCATTCCGGCTAAAACCGCATCATTTTCATGAACGCTTCTTGGTACAGGCTCACCTGTTATCGGTGATGTGTCAACCTGTGAGCTCCCGGTAATAATTGTACCATCCAGCGGGACCTTTTCTCCCGGTTTTATTAATATACTGTCACCAACCTTAATTTCTTCAGGCCGTGCATCTTTAATTCCATCTTCAGTTTTAAGGTGCGCGGTCCCGGGCCTGATATCCAGGAGAGCCCTGATTGACTTTCTGGAATGATTTATGGAAAGTTCCTGTAAAAATTCGCCGATCTGGAAAAAGAGCATGACCCCGACAGCTTCCGGAAGCTCATGGATAACAATTGCCCCGATTGTCGCGGCAGCCATTAAAAAGTTTTCATCGAATAATTTCCCGCGCAGGATATTCCGGCCCGCTCTGATCAAAACCCGCCATCCGCTAATTAAATACGCTGTAAGGTAGACCAGATATTCACCAAAGAACAGAGGAGTATTATGAAGTCGATCTCCAAAGATCAGGCCGCAGATAAATAATAAAGCGGAGGCTGCAATTAAAAGGAGCTCTTTTTTTCTAGAAGATCCGTTTTCTTCTTCATCTGTGCTGACCTTTGTGCCGTCCTCTACCCCTGTTACAGGAAGGTTGGGATTAATCCGGTTAACACATGCAGCACAGTTAGGATTGTCTGATTGAGACTCTTTCATATTATTTCTTTCTTTTGTAACAAACGATAAAGGCCAAGCTGCAGCAGTACCCCGGACATCACAACGGCAGCACAAAAATAATAGACAGCAGTCATTGAATATTTTTGATAGATTAAACCACCCAGTGATGAGCCGAATATGAGCCCCGCAGCAAGCAGCGACTCGTGTACAGCCATACGTTTCGTTCGAGCGATGCTCCCGGACACGCCGTGGAAGACACTGCTGTTGTAACTATGAGCGCGTAGTGCGCCGATCATGGCGATCAGTGCAGCCAGTATCAGGGGGGAAGATGTAAAATTCATAAAAAAAATGATGAAAGCGAGGCATACCTGCCCCAGGGTCATGTATGATATCCTGAAATGCCAGAAAGTGGTGTGTCCCAAAAAGACAAACACGAATGCCGCTAAGAAAGCCCGTGACTGCATTAAAAGGCCGATCGTTTCCTTCCGGAGCAGGAGCTCATCCCTCGCAAATACGGGAAATATGTTAATCACCACACCTATAACGATGAAAGTGGTTAACATCCCGATCCATCCTGGAAATCTGAGAAACGTGCTCTTATCCTTCCTGAATGTTCCGTCTTCCCTGGAAACTTCAATACTTCTATCCGACCGTATCTTCGGCAGCAGGAAACTGCCGACAGCAATGAGTATTCCTGTCAGGAGAAATAGAAAGCCTCCCACGTAGATAGGGATTTCGACTGAAATAGCACTTAAAATACCGGCTAAAAAGGGGCCTATGATCAGCCCCGCGCTCCAGGATAGATTAAAGTACCCCATGCTCTTTCCCAGCCTTGTGCCCTCAATGTCCTGTGAGAGCCATCCCATGATCGGCGGCCAGAAAAACGACATCGCTATCCCGTACAAATCATAGTACAGGAAGGTAACCGCGAAAGCTTTTGTGAAAAGAATGCTAAGCACGGAAAAGGACATGAAAAATGAAGATCCTATCAGCAGGTAACGGGGAAGTACCTTATTAAAAAGAGGGCGAATGAATATGCAGCCGATTATATACCAGAAAGACCAGAGAGCGGCGAAGTAACCGATATGGCTCGGTGCCGCGCCAAAAATTTCTTTTAAGTAGAAAATGATTCCAAGCTCAATAATGGTGATACCCGCTGCCACCAGAAAGACCGAGGGGTAAATAATGAATGATTTTCCGATTCCTGTGTAGCGTGATTTAAGAAACTGTTGTATTTGACCGGTGTACTTTAGGAGCATAGCTAAGAATATATATCTTATACAAGGATGTTTAAAAATTTATCTGAGTAAACAGGATTTAGATATCCCCGAGTAAAAAGAATAATATATTCTTCAGAATATTTCAATATGAAAATGCCGGGTGCTTCCATTCCGCTGTACAGTATCGTGATGACATACTATATTACATTGACTGTTAATAGTTTTTATGAACGGATTAAGGATGAAAAATAGAGCTATTAAACGATACCGGCGCAGGATCGACTTGATAGACGGAAAGATCATGAAGCTCTTTGTAAAGCGCTGTCAGGCTGTAGAATTGATCGGGAGGATCAAGAACGAAGAGGGTATATCAGTGGTTGATAAAAAGAGGGAGCAGGAGATATTGCTGAGAATAGAAGGACTTGGGGCCGGCAGAGAGATCAAAAACTTCATCCGGAAAATTTTCGAATCAATTTTTTCCGCATCTTACATTCTTGAAAAAGATGAATAATTAACCGGATTGATAAATTATTCGCCTCCGCCTGGAGCGCGAATGGTAGGTTCCGCTCCCGCCATGTCTGGTCCTAGTATAATCTTGCCATCGTCTGCGATAGTCCTGAAAATTTCCCTGTCTTTTTCTGTATAGTTTCTGAGGAGATTATTGGGAAGCGTATAATCAATATCCCTTGGCTGATACCAGTCCACCCTTGTGATTGTGTCCGCTTTTTGCCATATTATAAGGAAGTTTTGATTGTAGGTATTACCCTGGGTTGAGTAGATATGAACCTGATCAAGTAATTCAACAGGAAGATAGAGGAAAGCGGGTTCATTATTGTTATCTATATAGACGATTTTATATCCTTCTTCTGCTTCCTGAAACCCGTAAATCTGGTAGATATTTATGGTTGATTCACTTTTTGGTAAATCGCCTAATTTTACGATACTCTGAGCGGGCAAAAAATGAGCGCTTAAAATAAATAAAAAAACCAGAATGAGAAGAAGTATTTTTTTCATAGACCCTCCCGGAAAAAATATTATTACTGGTTAATATTCTTAATTTATATTATAGTACTATAATCGGCAGATGTCGCACTCTTTTATGTTTTTTTTTCTTCTTTGAACGTGGATTTGGTATTTAATAGTATTTCTCGATAAATCGAAAGTTGATGGTAATCCTGTTAATATTTTGTAGAAACGGCAGTATATTTCAATACTTTCAGGTTTCATTAAAAATTATGTGAAAAAATTAAAATTGTAATATGACAATATAGGGGCGAAAGTTCCGTAACCTGCTGTCAGATTAGGAAAAGGAAAAATTCATGGATGTTTTTCAGAAAGCCTTTGATTATTCACTTGTCGATGAGTACAAGGCAAAGGGATTGTATCCCTATTTCCGTGCGATAGAAACTGGAACAGACACTGAAGTATTCATTAATAAGAAAAAAATGGTTATGCTTGGTTCCAACTCCTATATGGGGCTTACATTCAATGAAAAAACTATTCAGGGTGCTATTAAAGGTGTGAAGAAACACGGAACCGGATGCGCAGGCTCCAGGTTTTTAAATGGGACTTTGGACCTGCACGAGGAACTCGAAACAAAACTGGCACGATTTATGAAAAAGGAAGCCGCGCTTTTATTTTCAACGGGGTTTCTCACCAACCAGGGGATTCTATCAACTTTAATCGGAAGAAATGATATTGTATACATAGATAAAATAGATCATGCGAGCATTATTGACGGTGTAAGGCTTTCGTTCAGCAAGGTAGTAAAGTACAATCACAATGATATGGATGATCTGAAAAGAGTGCTTGAAAATTCGGATAAAAACACCGGCAAGCTTATTGTGGTCGATGGAGTGTTCAGCATGGATGGGGATCTTGCCGACCTTCCAAATATTGTGGAGCTTGCGAAAACCTATGGCGCGAGAGTAATGGTTGATGAGGCTCACGCAGTAGGTGTATTGGGGAAAAACGGAAGAGGAGCAGCAGAGCACTTCGGGCTTGAGGATGAAGTCAGTATTCAGATGGCTACATTCAGTAAATCCTTTGCTACAATTGGAGGATTTGCTGTTTCCCACAGGAAGGTAATCGATTATATCAAGCATCATGCCAGGGCACTGATATTCACCGCGAGTCTGCCGCCTGCCGTTTTAGGCGCGGTTTGTGCTGCTCTTGATGTTATTCAGAATGAACCTGAAAGAAGGAAAAGACTTTCTGAAATTGCTGATAAGATGCGTTCAGGCTTCAGGGAAATGGGGTACTATGTGGGGCCTACCGAAACTCCCATTATTCCGCTGATTATTGGAGATATGGACAGATGCCTGATATTGTGGAAGGAGGTGACTGAAAACGGCTTATTTGTCAATCCTGTTGTGCCTCCAGCGGTACCTCAAGGCAAATGTTTAATCAGAACAAGTTATATAGCGACCCACACCGATGAGCAGCTTGATTTTGCCCTGGATGTTTTTAAGAAGGCCGGAAAAAAGCTGGGTATACTGTAAGGTTATGTTTCATTCATGTTCCCCGGTGGAATCGGAAGGATCATAAGAGAACCTGCGAAAATCGTAATTTGGAACATTGTTCACAAAATTGTCTATTTCATTTTGTAAGTGTAACTTTCCTCTGTTTATTCCGGGACAAAATTCTCCTGTTTTTATCCACTCCCTTTCAGAAATAAGGTGTCTCTTCCAGAATGGATAGGTTCTGCACTGGTAGGGCCGCACAGAATAGATTGTGCAGAGCTTATCCAGAAAAATACAGTCAAAATGAACTTTTTCGGTGAGTGAGAAACGGTTTTCATTAAAGACTCTGACTCTTTTTGTATATTTTTTTAAAAATCTCTTTGTGTTCATGTGGAGGAATTCGGCGATTTTTTCAATATCGGTTTCGGAAAGGTAAACATATCCGGGAAATCCTGTACAGCATTTACCGCATTTTGTACACTCGAACTGTAATCCTTTTTCATAAAACGGTTTATAATCCCGTTTGGTCATGATTAATAGAAGCTCCTTTCCTTACAGTATCAAGATGAAAGGGTAATTTAATAAAATTCTTCTCAAATATAGTTTTTATATGTTAATTTTCAAGTATTAAAACATGGATTACCGGCGGCATGAAAATTGTTGAAGTAAAAAGTAAAAAGGAACGTATAAAATGCGTCCAGTTCCTCAAGGAAGGTAATTCGTTAAATTTATATCTTTACGACAGGATTACTCAGGGGAGTGTGTTTTACAGAAGTTTCTATTTTAAAAGTAATGACAGGGTCCTGGGGCTAATTCATACAAAAAGAGGGTTACATATCCATCTATATTTTTCAAAAATTATAGAAGCCCCTGCTCTTAAAGAGATTAAAGACTTTTTGTTTAACAAATTTCCGTTTGTCAGTACCTTATTTGGTGATAAAGACTGTATAGAAAGGTTTTTAAATGTATGTAATATAGAGCCTCGCATGAGAAGAGAGTTTACTTTTATGGAGGTTGAACGGGCATATTTTAAACCGAATTTTTCTTTTAAATGTGCCGTGCCTGCGCCTGAAATGGCAGACATTCTTCTCCCTCTTCAAATTAGTTATGAGCTTGAGGAGCTGGGGGTAGTTAGAAAAGATATTCACAGCTCGCGGGTACTTGCGGTTTTGAAAAAAAGGCTGCATCGGAAAGATATTACGGCACTCTTTGATGGCGGTGACCTTGTAGCGTTCGCGGGAGTGAATGCCCGTTTCGAGAATAATTGTCAGATAGGGACTGTTTATGTGCCGCCGTGGTACCGGGGAAAGGGGTTAGGTTATTCAGTTGTGTCCTCCCACCTGGACCGGTTGTTTAATAAATATAACAGGATAGTTCTTTTTGTTAACAGAAACAATAAAAGGGCATTGCATCTTTATAACAAAGTGGGATTTCGACCGGTCGGAGAACTTGAGCAGGTGTTTATGAGGC
>DAOVJS010000050.1 GCA_030673105.1 Spirochaetota bacterium | reverse complement strand
ATAACTCGACAGTCAGAAGTTCTCCACTAAGCGACGATAAAAATATAACTTCACATATTTAGGAGCAATGGTCTCTCTGCGCTGCAACATTTAGTTTCGCGATCAATCTGCACTACCTCTTGTAACAAAAGCAAAATAAAGTTTTGACTTCCGTATCCGACGGTGTTACAATTCCCCCAATGAGAGAGAAGAAAGGGGGAATTGTAACACATGAACTTAACAAAAGAGAGAGACGAAACAGCTCAAACTTTCCTAAATGAAAAGAAAATAACAAGCTTGGAAGAATTAAAGGCGAAGCTGGGAACGAACGTAAGAATGACCGTCTTCCGTACGCTTCGCCGATTGGGCTATCTCAGCAGTTACTCGCATCGAGGTCAATTCTACACGCTAATTCAGATTCCCAATTTCGATGAACTCGGGCTCTGGTCCTACCGCTAGGTGTGGTTCAGCAGATTTGGAAATCTTATAAAGACAGCGAAAGCGTTGGTTGAGAAATCACAGGCCGGATACGCAGCGGCTGAACTTGAGAACATCGTAAATGTTGAGGTGAAGCACACTCTCCTGAAGTTAGCCAGGGAACGAAAGATCAGCCGGTGTAAAATAGGGCGTAGCCATATTTACATGAGTGCTGATAAAGGGAGGCAGATACAGCAACGTTTGAACCGAGAGGAGCTTCAAGCTCAGGCGGAAATCGGCATGGGTATCGAAGTGGAGGTTCTTCCTGATGAAGTCAGAGCGGCGATCATCCTTTTTTTCAGCATGTTGGACGAGAAGCAGCGAAGGCTTTACGCAGGGCTGGAAGCTGCGAAGTTGGGTTATGGAGGTGATCGAAGGATAGCCGGTTTTCTGGGTTTTGACGTTCATACTGTGGCAAAAGGGCGTAGGGAACTTTTCGAGGATTCAGTTGACCGTGGTCGGGTCCGAAAGGAAGGGGGTGGGCGAAAGAGGGTGGAAAAAAAACGCCAGAGGTAATCGGAGAGATCGAAAAGATCCTGGATTTCGACACTGCCGGAGACCCGATGACGGGCAGGAAATGGACTCGAATGACCCTGGAAAAGATAGCGAATTGCCTTGAGGAACGTCTTGGGATCGACATATCGGCGCCAACGGTTTTCCGACTCCTTACAACACTCCAATACTCCCTGAAAGCCAACAAGAAAAGCCTGTCGGCCGGATCTCACCCCGACAGGAACAAGCAGTTCGGTATCATTAAGCGTCGTCGAGAGCAGTTTTTAGCTGCGGGTGATCCCATTATCAGTGTGGACACAAAGAAGAAGGAACTAATCGGGCAGTTTAAAAACCCAGGGCGAATATGGACCCGTAACTCCATACAAGTCAAGGATCATGATTTTCGTTCTGAAGCTGATGGCATCGCTTCTCCTTATGGCATTTATGATGTGGGACTCAATTTCGGTGTGCTGGTCGTCGGGAAATCTGCCGACACTCCAGAGTTCGCTGTCCACTCCATCGCGACTTGGTGGAGGTACCATGGCAAATACCAATACCCTGCGTCAAATCGATTACTTGTACTGGCCGACGGCGGCGGGAGTAATGGAGCAAGACCCCGAGCATTCAAGAAATTTATCCAGGAGTTACTTGCCGACCAATACGGCCTTGAAATACATGTATCTCATTACCCGACTGGGGCGAGCAAATGGAATCCAATCGAACATAGGATGTTCAGTGAAATCAGCAAAAATTGGGCTGGACATCCGTTGGAGAGCTTTGAAATCCTACAGAATTTCGCACGCAACACAAAGACAAAGACCGGACTGCGTATTGAAGCATACATCGATTCGTTGGAATACGAGAAGGGGATCAAGGTCTCCGATAAGGAATTCAAGCAGCTCAATATCACCAAGAACGATTTTCCCGGAAACTGGAATTATACCATCGCACCCAGATCAATCCCCAAAGAGGAATCTTATATCGACACCTACCTATTTTTGGGCACACAGAGCTGCGCAAATTTAATGCCATGATTTGAAAAATGTGAATTTATTTCTTTATCGTCACTAAGGTCGTGGGCCAGCGCATAGATCGACGTTTCGGTAAATCCGAATCGTAGCCCTGCCTGCCTGGCGGTCATCCCTTCGAGAACGTATGCGCGCAGGGCTTCGTACTGTCTTTGTTTGGCTGTTTTCGGTTCCAGAAAAAAGGCTTTCAGGTCGTCACGCATCCAATTACCTTTGTATTTATATGACGGTTATAATGTCGTGAGTTTAATGCCTAAAAGAGCCATTGTCAAGAAAAAAATGCCCCTTAGACCTTTATCTTGTTATTTTTACAAGCTGTGATTGTAAAGTCGGTCGTTTGATGCTGCAAATTACTTAAACTTCGAATCATAATTAACCATCATAACAAAACAAAGATATGGGCCATGTTTTAGATGAGCTTTCGCGAAAAACTGTGTGCCCTTTTGTCTGTATTACACTGGGGGAGACTGGCGTAGTATGTTTCGACCGGCAAATGAATAAGAAATACACACAGAGGGCGTTTAAAATAGATGTCACTGACACAACCGGGGCAGGGGATGTTTTCCACGGCGCCTTTTCACTATTTCTTTCAAGGGGGTATTCTGTTCCTGAAATTTTACAGTATTCATCTGCGTGTTCGGCTATGAAGTGCCGTGAATTGGGAGGCAGAAAAGGTATCCCCACCATGAAAGACCTTTTGAGATTTTTAGAGAGTAATAAAACAGTTTTGTAAAGATTGCGTCGATAGCTGATTAACAGAAACACTTTGCGATATTTATTATTCTCTGGACGTCCACATTTTCCTCAATGAGGCTGGTGAGCTTATCGAAGTGGGTTTCCAGATAGGATCGGTACCTAAATATCCTCGATGCTTTCCTCCCGTGAACGGCAAGAAACAGTGTTCTAAAATCATCATTTTCAAAAAGTCCATGTATATATGTGCCCCATACTTTTTCATCTTCGGAGATCGATCCATCGTTGTAATTTTCAGGAACAGCATTTCTCAAAGTAATTGTAAAGCAGGGTTTTAAAGAAGATATTTTTCTGGATGTTCCCATATGGATCTCATATCCTTCAACGGTTATGTCCCCATTATCCATGCTGTTTATTCCGGATATTCTGCATTTTCCCTGTATCCTTATTAATTTTTTTTCTTTTTCAAGAACAGTATCAATGTTCAGAAAACTTAAGCCTCGTATTTTTTTATGTTTAGATTCAACTCCATAGGGGTCTTTAATGGAATTTCCCAGCATCTGGTACCCTCCGCAGATGCCGATTAAGGTCTTGCCTTCTTTAACATGCTTTTTAAGCGCTCTCACAAACCCGTTTTTTTCCATCCATATTAGATCCTCTATGGTATTCTTTGTTCCCGGGATTATTACAACAGAGCTTTTTCCGATTTCATCCGGTTGGCGCGCGTAAATGAGGGATACTTTCTCCTCTGCCTCAAGAGGATCAAAATCCGTATAGTTAGATATAAACGGAAGGTGTATGACAGCGATTCTCACCTCTTCGTTATCTTTTATACTTCCTTTTTTCCCGCGCTGAAGTGCCACGCTGTCCTCTTCGGGAAGATGTATATCCTGGAAATAGGGAACTACACCGAATACCGGCCTTTTTGTCTTTCTCTCAATAAATTTAATCCCGTCTTCAAACAGTGTTTTATCGCCCCTGAATTTATTTATAATAAATCCGATAATTAGTTTCTTTTCTTTCCTGGTGAGAAGATTCATTGTACCGATGAGGGACGCAAAAACCCCTCCTCTGTCTATGTCAGCAATAATAACTGCCGGAGCCTGTACTGTTTTTGCCATTTGAATGTTTACAAAGTCACTCTTTTTCAAATTAATTTCCGCCGTGCTCCCCGCGCCTTCCAGGACGAGCGCGTTGTATTTTTTTTTTAGCCTTGAGTAACTTTCGAGAACCCTGGGAAATATCTGTTCTATCATATTATAATAATTGATTGAAGTTGCATCTCCGAAAACCCTCCCCTGGACGATTATCTGTGACGAACTGCTGCCCGAGGGTTTGAGTAATACAGGGTTCATATCGGATTCGGGAGGAATCCCCGTAGCCATGGCCTGAAAAACCTGTGCTCTTCCCATCTCCCTGCCATCCATAGTAACAAAAGAGTTTAATGCCATATTCTGGGCTTTAAAAGGAGCAACTTTATAGCCCTGTTTGTACAGTATTCTGCAAAATCCTCCGGCTATGACGCTCTTGCCGACATCAGATCCTGTACCCAAAAACATAATCTGGAGAGGTGAGTACTTTTTCATATAAATATGGTTTTATCCATTAAAATTTCATTACAGCAAAACGAATCTTGCCTGTCATTTAACTATTGTAAAACTTAAATGTAATAGGCAAGTGATCTTTCAATAATTATGAGATTTTATTGCTCGCCTATGGTATTCACATAAATATTTCTTTGTTTACGATAACAAATTCTAGTACAAAATACCAGCTTTTAAAGGATAAAACCAAAAATACGACCTAAAAATGAAGATTTCTTTTTTAACTCGACGATCGTCCTTAAATGTGATTATTATTCTAAAAAAACAAAAAGGTATTAATATTTTTATACTCAGGACTTTCAATGGCAAAAAGCAGTAACTTTACAGATGATGCTTTACGTTTTTTTAAATGGTTGTTTATATTATTGCTGATAGTAATAATAGTAATCACCAGCCTCTGGGTATTTATTTACTCGCTGTATAGAATAGCCATTTTCAGCAGGCTTCTTTATTCTTATGTTTTTATCACGGTACTGGCGGGGGTTCTTTTATTTTTTTTCGTAAGGAGCATAAAACAGAAGAAGTTCAGCAGAATAGTATTAAAATTCACAAAATTCCTTTTGACCGCGATCATGGTTCTGTTAATTATGGCTTCTTTTATGATGTACGGCGCCTTTTTTTTACGCTATCCTTTGATCGGAATTATAATCTCTCCAGGGCTGGTTTTTATTATTGTTTTAGCTGCTTCAAAATGGAAACTTTTTCATTTTTTTAAAAAGATTTTTCATAATTTTTAATTGAAATATTGACTTTTTTTTTAAGAATACGTATTATTCGAAAAATTAATTATCTTTTAAGGAGTCGTAGAATGGCTAGGAAGTTTTATGTGGACGAGGAAGAATGTATCGGATGCGGCGCGTGTGTTGACAGCGCCCCGGATGTTTTCAGCCTGAATGAGGATAACATAGCCGAAATAATAAATGCTGCCGGAGGCTCGGCAGAAGAGATACAGGATGCTATGGACGCCTGTCCTTCAGAATGTATCCATTGGGAAGATGAAGATTAATTTTTGGTAAACAGGAAGACCCTCTTGATAATACTTACGAGAGGGCTATTACTTAATAAATCACAAACAGACGGGAATGAATGACATTTCTTTATCTAGGAGATAAACCAATTGTTTTTTATCTGGGTTTCATTTTAATAGGACTGTTTATTGCCCAGTTTATTACCGTTAAAATACATTCAAAAAAACGCTTTAAATACCACAGGGTTTTCGGGTACATAATATTTATAGTTGCATGCGTTCATGTGGTGACAGGACTTCTCTTATACATTCTGTGATTATTGATCCTGCCTGTTACCATATTATTTTTATCTGCAGCTAGTCCTCAGGTTTAATATTTTCTAATTTACAGGCATTAAAATATTTCGCCATGATTATTCTCATAATTCTAGGATTTATACTAATTCTAGCGGGTATTGTCGGCTGTGTGCTTCCAATTATACCGGGGCCTCCCCTGACTTACATCGCACTAATGATGCTGTCGGTGGCGTATAAGTGGGAGGCGTTTTCAGTGACCTTTCTAATAGTAATGGGAATCATCACAGTCGTTGTAACGGCAATGGATTATGTTTTGCCTTTATTTACAGCTAAAAAGTTCGGGGCGTCAAAATACGGGATCTGGGGCTCAATCCTTGGTATGATAACCGGTCTCATCTTTTTACCGCCCTTTGGACTCTTGATTGGGGCCTTTCTTGGCGCAGTCGCGGCTGAGCTTATTTTTAACGATGATATGAAAAAGTCATTAAAAGCCGGATTGGGAGTTTTTATCGGTACAATTCTGAGTATTTTTGTAAAACTTGGAACCAGCGGCGTCATGGCATTTTACTTTATTAAAGCAGTGTTCGCACACTAGCTGTGGGGAGATTACCATGAGAGAAAAAATAAAGATTACTGTTTTAGGTGGAAGCGGTGTGTATACACCAGGGCTGGTAATTTCACTCATGAAAAGCATTGATAAACTTCCGGAGATAAACCTTGTCCTCTGCGGAAGAACAGAAAAAAAGCTTGAAATAGTATTCATGACAGCAGACCGGATAGCCCGGGAATCTGAGGGAAGGTTAAAGATCGAGAGGACTACGAGTGTTGAGGGTGCAGTAGAGGGGAGTGATATTGTAATAAATCAGATAAGGGCAGGAGGTTTTACCGCCCGCGCAGAGGATGAATCGTTTGCTGAAACGCTTGGGATAGTGGAAGAGGAAACAATCGGGATTGTGGGTCTTGCCAACGCGCTACGAACTATCCCGGTTGTGATGAGATACGCTGAACTGATCGAGAGAATATCGCCTGATGCCTGGTTTTTAAACTTTACAAATCCTGCAAGTATGACGATTCGTGCGGTAAAGAAAAAAACCCGCCTGAAAGTTTTTGGGGTCTGTGACCTCCCCGAGGTGCTGACTCACGCCATCGCAGAGAGTATAGGTGAAGAAAGGCAAAGTATGTACTTTCAGTATGCCGGGATCAACCATCTTGGATGGATCACCGATGTGATCAAGTCCGGAAGGAGCGTATTCAGCAGGGTTATTGAAAAATCCGAAGAATTCAATAAGCTTGGAATCGCCGATGAAATTGTACGGTTTACAGGGGCTGTGCCTGTTCCTTTTTTAAAATATTACTACAATCCCGATGAACAGATTGAAAAAGCCGGACGCAAGTCGATGACAAGGGGTGATGAGCTGAAAAATCTTGAAAATGAGCTGATGGGGGCATATTCCGATGAGTCCCTGAGAAACAACACGCGCGAGATAAAATCGCTCCTGTTCAGCAGAAGGAACCCGGTATGGTATGAATACTGCGTTGTACCGGTTATAATATCCCTCTTCGGGAACATTCATTCAACTCATATAATAATGATGGAAAATAACGGGGTGGTTGAGGAATTAGATAGAGATGATGTTGTGGAAATAACGGCATATATTGATGAAAATGGTATCAAACCTGTTAAAGATGGAGTTATCCCCGTGAATGGAAGGGGCCTGCTGCGGTCAGTTGCCTGTTTTGAACGTCTCGCTGTTGAGGCTGTATTCCACCCAACGGAAGAAAATATTCTGAAAGCTCTTTTATGCCATCCGCTTGTCCCATCTCTCAATATTGCTAAAGCGGCTTTGCCGTATCTAATGAAGCAGATCAACATCTGAAATACAGCAACCGCCAGGTTAAATACAGCCCCTGTCCGGGAATAATTGAGGTTGTCCCATAACCTCTAATTAGGCTGTCCCATACGACAGATTTTACATTTAATGCCTCATATTATACAGGAAATTACGTCTAAACGGCCATTGTATATGTTAAGGGACAGCCCGAATTACTCATTATTAATAAATAGGCAAGTAAACTTTATGAGGCCTTGATTTCTTTAATATTATCATAGAAGACAACCTGATTTCTTCCATGCTCTTTTGCATGGTACATAGCCCTGTCTGCGTTATCAATGAGAATATCATCTGTCATACTGGCGGAATGGATATATCTGGCAAATCCAATACTGACCGTAATATTGAAATAGTCTGAAACCTTTTTATTCCCGTCTGATATGGGAAAAGATAACTTTTCTATACTTTTTCTGAGCCTTTCGGCCACAATCAGTGTATCATCGGAGCTTGTTTCAGGAAGAATAACGGTAAACTCCTCTCCACCGAACCGGGCGGGAACGTCAAAAGCGCGGATTTGGTGTTTGATAGTATCCGCGACCTTTATCAATACATTGTCACCAACCATATGCCCGTAGGTATCATTTACATTTTTAAAATGATCAAGGTCAATCATCAGCAGAGTTAGATCGGTTTTATATCTTTCCGAACGTTCAATCTCCTCTATAAGCCTGTTTTGAAAAAAACCGTGATTGTACAATTTAGTTTTCAGGTCAATGGTTGCAATTTCATAGAGGCGCGCATTTTCGATAGCAACAGAGCCGAATCCCGCGATTATACCCACATATTGTTTTTCATCTTCTGTATATACAGATCCGAACTCCTCTTCCTTCTGCTTCAGACAGAGAATGCCGTTAATTCTTCCTTTATAGCTGAGCGGAACTATCAGTTCCACTTCCATTCTGTTAAATCGGTCATACACCTTCTTACACCCGGGGATATTTTTTAAATCCTCTTTTTCCAATACTCTTTGATTATCGTTTATAAAATTAATAAGCGGATCAGAACACTCTATGGACATTGCCTCTTCTTCTGTATCGCATATGAAGTGGGGCATGTTGTCTTTTTCAGAATAGAGTAGTATGATAGCGTCGGAGGAATGGAAATGGCCGCTGCATGTGAGGATAATAATGTCTAGAACATCTTCCAGAGATAAGCTTGCGTTTAAAGTTTTACCTATATCAAGCATTGTATTTAAATCGAAGATGCGGCGTTTAAAATCATCTATTGATTCTTCATAATCTAAGGTTTCCAATTTCGCCTCAATTTCTTTGAAGTAAGTTTTGAAACAAGTATAAATTATTGTTAAAATATAATCAAATGAATTTTTGATTAGTATTTTATATTAGTATTTTATAAAGGATGAAGTTTTAATCAGTTTGATATAAAAGGTAAATTTTAACCTTTTAGAAGGAGAAATCAGATGGGAAAACATGATTTAGATGGATATTTTCTTGGTGTGGATGTCGGGACCCAGGGAACCAAAACCATTATATGTGATGGGGAAACAGGGGATGTTATGGGGAGCGCGCGTGAAGAGTACCCCTTAATTGAGAAAGCAGACGGAACAAGGGAGCAGGACCCCGATTCATGGGTCAGGGCGGTCAAAAACACCATACTTGCGGTATTGAGGAGTACAAATGTAGATAAAACCCGTTTAAGGGGTATCGGGGTATCGGGGCAGCAGCACGGGTTTGTTCCTCTGGATGATAATGATAATGTTATAAGGAACGCGAAGCTCTGGAATGATACATCAACGGAGAAGCAGTGCAGAACAATTATTGAAAAGCTGGGAGGTGAGGAGAAGACAATCGCGTTCACCGGAAATAACATACTGCCGGGCTATACCGCGTCAAAGATATTATGGCTTAAGGAAAACGAACCCGGGAATTACAGGAGGCTGAGAACAATCCTCCTTCCCCATGATTATATTAATTTTTTTCTGACAGGCAGTAAAAAAGTAGAGGCAGGTGATTCGTCCGGGACCGCATTTTTTGATGTGAAGAAAAGAATGTGGTCAAAAGACGTTCTTGAGGCAATTGATAGTGATGTGGATCTAACCGAATATCTACCAAAAATTGTCCGGAATGAAAATCCAATCGGGTTTGTGCGGAAAAGTGTACTGGAGGAGCTCGGATTACCGTCTGATCAGAAGATTATAGTTAGTTCCGGAGGAGGGGATAATATGATGGGCGCGATCGGCACAGGGAACACAAAACCGGGTGTTGTAACGGTTAGTCTGGGCACATCCGGGACAATTTATGCGTATTCAGATTTTCCTGTGGTTGATTCTCGGGGAGAATTTGCCGCTTTTTGTGACAGCACAGGAGGCTGGCTTCCCCTCGCCTGTACGATGAATGTTACAGTTGCCACTGAGCTTGTTAAAAAGCTCTTTTCTTTAGGGAATGAAGAACTGGAGTCGATTGTTCGGGGAGCGCCGGCCGGTTCCGGCGGCCTTATTCTTCTGCCCTATTTTGTTGGAGAGAGAACACCGAATGTTCCGTCAGGTACAGGGGTTTATTTTGGTGTAAATGAGTTCACCTTAAACAGGGCATACCTTGCCCGTGCCGCAATGGAGGGAGTGACACTGGGGCTGAGGTACGGCCTTGAAAGTATGATGCGTGAAGGAATCAGACCGGCAGAAATAAGGCTTACCGGAGGTGGAAGTAAAAGTGATATATGGCAGCAGATATCTGCCGATATTTTTAATGTGCAAACAGTGACAATGGAAATAGATGAAGCTGCAGGTTTCGGGGCCGCCATCCAGGCAATGTGGTGCTGCGCGAATTACAATGGCAAGAAGATAGGGGTATCAGAGCTGACTGATTCTTTTGTGAAATTGAATGAAGATACAAGAAAGAAACCGAAAAAGGCCTACGCGGAGAAATACGATGAGCTTTACGCTGTTCAGAAGGAAGTCAGCCTTGCCTTAAGAGGGGTGTTTGAAAGACACAGGAAATTCGTATCGAAAAATTGAGGGAAACAATCTATAATTGAGGCTGTCTCACAACCTCTTATTAGGCTGTCCCATACATACAGATTATACATTTGATGCTATAAATTACACAGTATTCTGTACCTATAAGAGCCATTTTACATGTTAAGGGACAGCCTCAATTTAGATGCAGGCGTATTAGTATAATGAAAAGCCAGTTTTAAATATTTAGCGGCCGTCAGCAGTGAAAATCAATCTTAGTACAGGTTTCCAGCGATGAGAAAGCAGAAGGGCAGGGAAAAAGAGGATAAGAAAAATAAAAGACGAAGGATGAGTACAGCCGAACGGTGGGAAATTTTAAGGCAAAACAATAATATAACGATGGTTCTTATTGTAATCGGTATACTCGCTGTAAGCTCGCTGGGGGCGTACTTCTTTGAGATTGGAATAAACGAACGCTTTAAAACTATCTGGGATACAGTATGGTGGACCATTGTCACGGTTACTACTGTAGGTTACGGAGACAAGTATCCCATCACAGTTGGCGGAAAAATTGTCGGGATTATGATGATGGTGATGGGTGTTGCTACTGTAGGTATTGTTACCGGAAGAATTGCATCATTCCTCGTTGATAAACAGATAAAAGCAAGAGGAGGTCTCATCGTGCTTGAGAAAAAAAAAGGGGCACTTTATCATCTGCGGTTGGAAAGCTGAACTTGAAAATATTCTGGAGAATATTCTAAGGTCGAATCCCCGCTTAAAATCATCGGATATTGTTTTAATAAATGATGCCGATCCTCAGCAGGTGGATCACCTGCGGTCAATACCTGAATTTAAATATATCAAGTATTTGAAGGGTGATTATATTGATGAAAAGGTGCTGCAGAGGGCAAATGTAAAGAACGCGAAAACGGTGCTTGTGCTCGCGGATGCGGACAGAAGGTTTTCACAACAGGAAGTCGATTCAAGAACTGTTATGGCGGTTATTACCATCGACGCAATGAATAAAAATATCTATACCTGTGCTGAGATTATAGATGAGAAATTTGAAAAGTACCTCAGACTTGCTAACTGTGATGAGATTATCCTGACAAGAGAGTTAAATAAGGTTCTCATTGCCAATGCGGCCAGCGCATCAGGTATTTCTCACATAACTTCCAGGCTGCTTAATCCGGAGGAGAAGGGCCTGGATACAATAAACTTCCCCGGGCGTTTTGTGGGGAAGTCTTTTAAAGATTTACAGTTATATTTTAAAGAATTCAGCGAGGCTATTGTGATCGGGCTGCTGGAAAACACAGGAAAGATATATGACAGGAAAAGAGAAGCCCTTGCTGAAGCTCAGAAAACCCCTGATATTTCTAAACTTGTGGAAAATCTACAGAGGGTTAAAAAAATAACTCCCAATTACCCGGTACTCAACCCGGGCGATGAGTACACAATAAAAAACAACTCCAGGGCGATTGTGGTACCTCTCATGAAGATGGAAGTATAATTTAGCGGGAGAGTAATTTAAATGGATGAAAACCTTGCCAGGTTGAGTAACATCGTTCTTTTTAAGGATTTTAAAGATAATATAGAAGTCCTAAAGAAAATTGAAGGGCTTTTTACAGAAATGAAAGTAAAAAAGGGCGAAGTGATCATTAAAGAGGGAGACGAAGGTGATGAACTTTACATTATTAAAAGCGGGGCAGTAAGAATCCTTAAAAACACCCTTCAAAATGAGGCATATACCGTCGTGAATTTGAATGTCGACCAGAATGTTTTTTTTGGGGAGATAGGTCTACTTTTAAACGACAAGCGTTCTGCAACTGTTACCGCGGAGGTAGACAGCACCTTCATGGTGACAAACCGGAAAAAGTTCCTTGCATTCGGAGAAAAAGAGCCTTATATCGCGCTCCTGATCACCCGTCAGGTAGCTCAGATGCTATCTATAAGACTTACCAAGTCCGGCCAGGATGTGGTGACTCTCTTTTCCGCCCTGGTGGACGAGATTGAAGGCAGCGGCAAGCTGGAGTGATGGTTATAAAATTATTTTTTTTATTATCTTAGCTTTTTCCAAACGAATTCTAAATTTCCGCTTACATTATTTGTGTCCCAGTACTGTTTGATTTTCCATTCCGGAGAAAAAAAGGTTGAAGCTGAGTCTTTTCTCATCACAAATTTCGCGTCTTCCGCGATGCCCGCTAAATCCGCATCCGCGGTGACATCGGCATTTGATCCATCCACTTCGATATTCAGGTGGCTGAATGTTAATGGAGTAAAACCGTTGAAATGATTAAGAAAAGTGCTGAAGGTGCCCGTTACATAAAATTCACTGTCAGGACTTATTGTGTCCTCAAAGTCCTGCACATTATT
>DAOVJS010000154.1 GCA_030673105.1 Spirochaetota bacterium | reverse complement strand
GAGAATTATCCTGTAAGGATCGTCAATGATATTGAATATGAAAACTCGGATCCCTTTACAGGGGCATGCACGTATTTTAAATACAGGGCCGGTCCCGTGACAGCAGTCAATTCGGTTTACAACGGGGACAGGCTCAGATGGACTGCATTCGAGGGATACTCGCTTGAAGGTCCGCCAAAAATGGAGGGGACCTGTCACCTGTTCTGTAAAATTGAAAGGCCGGTGAAGGATTTTTGCAACAGGGCTGTTCAGATTGGAGTAAGCCAGCACTGGATCGTTGTTCCCGGCCATTTCATGAAAAAGTTAGAACGGCTCTGCGCCCTGTTGAATATTGAGTACCGCGGTATCTTTGATTAGACAGCCTGTTGCTGCGCCCTTTATTTCATTGTTAAAGGAGCTTCGTAAAGTCATATGAACTATCCGGAGCCCGGGATGAGAATATCTAAGAGGAATATTCAGGAGGACAGATGGATGATAAAGCAACAATAGGCCGGCTTAAAAGAGAAGTGATCAGTTTTCGGGATGAGAGGAACTGGCAGAAGTTTCATGATCCTAAAAATTTATCCATGGCCCTGTCGGTTGAAACATCTGAGCTTCAGGAGCTTTTCCTGTGGAAATCTGAAGATCAGATTGGAGAATTATTGCTATCAGAGAGCGGGGGCCGCCGTGTCAGGGAAGAGCTTGCCGATATTTTTATCTACCTGCTGTATATCAGTGAAAGATGCGGGATTGACTTATCAGACGCTGTGTTGGACAAAATAAAAATTAACAGGAAAAAATACCCCGTAGATAAGAGTTATGACAGTAACAGGAAATACACGGAGTTCGGAAGCGAATGAGGCTTTCCAGATGAGGCTGATAGACCGTTAAAAAATGCCCTGTTTAATATTAGGAGAATAGATATCTTAAAAATATCCTGTTTAATATTAGGAGAATAGATATCTTAAATGGGAATTTCTGAAGGAGTGGCCACTTCAATAAAGCTTTTGACAAAGAAGTTATGGCAGGGTAAAATAGACAGATAAGTTAATCTATCAGTTTTTTACCTGGTTACGTTAGCGAATAAAAATCAATTGCAATAAAAGGAGGATGACAATGCCTGGACCGGGTGCTTATTTAATCGGTGATGAAGAAAAAAAGGCTTTGATGGAGGTTATTGAAACAGGGTATCTTTTCCGATACGGGGATAAATCTGATCCGAAGTTTCTTGCAAAGGTGTGGCGGCTTGAACAGGAGGTTTCAAAATATCTGGGGATTCCCTATACAGTTGCCGTCAATTCCGGAACAATGGCCCTGTGGATTGCTCTGGGCGCGATCGGTATCGGCCCCGGTGACGAGGTGATAGTCCCCGGGTATACGTTTATCGCGTCTATTACATCTATAATATACGCGCGCGCGGTGCCGGTGTTGACAGAGATAGACAGGTCGCTTACACTCGACCCCGAAGATGTTAAGAAAAAGATAACACCGAGGACAAAGGCGATTATGCTCGTGCATATGCTCGGAAACCCCGGCCGTGTTGATGAGATTAAAGAGATCGCGAGGTCGAATGGTATTTCTCTCATAGAGGACTGCGCCCAGGCGTTCGGGGTGAAATATAAGGGGAAGTATGTCGGGCATTTTGGAGATTTCGGGACCTACAGTTTTAACGTTTTCAAAACAATAACAGCGGGTGACGGCGGGATGGTCGCGACGAACAGCAGGAAACTCTATGAACGCGCCTTTGCGATCCACGATCAGGGACATCTCCCGTTAAGGCAGGGAGTTGAGCGGGGGTCAAGAACAGTGATAGGGCTGGACTGCAGGATGACAGAGCTTTCGGCCGCGGTCCTTCTGGCGCAGTTAAAAAAAGCGGACATGATGAAAAAACTGTTGAAGGAAAAGAAAAAAAGGTTTAAGGAGGGGATAAAAGACATAAAAGGCCTGAGTTTCAGGGATCTGCCGGACCCGGAGGGTGAGATTGGAACCCTGCTCACCGTGTTCTTACCTGATGAGAAGACAGCCAGGAAAGTTGGAGACGCGCTTGGATGCGGTGTTGTGGCTGATTCCGGATGGCACGTTTACAACAATATGGAACATGTGCTTGGACAGATGGTTGTTGACAGCACCGGCTGTCCCTTTACCTGCCCCTATTACAGGGAAAAGGGAGGGAGCATGGAGTATTCCAGGGGAATGCTTCCCAGAACTGACGCCCTTATAAGCAGGGCAATAAATATCAGTATAGGAGTATTTGACGCGGGTCTTGGCTCCGGATTCGGCATTAACATAACAAGCGATGACAAAGAAATTGATGAAAAAATTGCCAGGTTCAGAAAAGCAGTGGATAAATATTTGTAGGAATATAGAAAATGGAAAAAATAGAGAAACTAAAGGTTTTGAGTGATGAGGAAATCGTTAGGATTCACGAAAATTCACTTAAAATACTTGAAAATACCGGAGTTCACGTGAACAGCGAAGAGGTATTAAAAACAGCTTCCGGGCTTGGGCTTCCTGCTGACAAGAACAGCAGCATCGTAAAGTTTCCCAAAAAACTTGTTGAAGATTGTTTAAAGAGTGTTCCGGCCGAAATCGATCTGTACAACGCACGCGGGGAACTCTGCGCCGGACTTGGAAGAGGGAAAACCTACGCTGCAAACGGGCATAATGCGATATTTGTGATGGATTATAACAGCGGCGAAAGAAGAAATGCCACAAAAGCTGATGTGGGGAAGTTTGCCCTGCTGACTGATTATCTGCCGAGCTTTGATTTTGTTTCCTCCGAGGCATTTCCGCAGGATGTTAAAGCTGAGGCGTCTCTTCTACATGCCGTTGACGCGATATATCACAATAACAGGGATCATCTTTATATTTCTCCGGAACGCGCTGAGGAAGTCAAACCTATCTATGAAATTGTAAAGATAGTAACCGATAGTACTGATCCGGGCATAAAGCCCCCTGTAACCTGCCAGTTATCCACAACACCCCCGCTGGCCTGGGAAAAAGGCCAGATAGAGTCCCTTGTTGAAACAGTAAAACAGGGTATTCCTCTCTGTCTTTTACCCCAGCCCTATACCGGGGTCACTTCACCCTACACACTGGCCGGACATGTTACGATTCATAATGCCGAGGTGCTCTCCGGAATTGTTTTCAGCCAGATTATTAAACCCGGGTCTCCTGTTATTTACGGTTCTGCGTGGACAACCTTTGACATGAGGACAGCCAATGTGCTGATAGCCTCTCCTGAAACAGTGCTGATGAGGCTGGCCGGCTCCCAGATTGCTGAATTTTATTCCATGCCCTATCACGCGATTGCCCCTGATTCCGATACCCATGCAATGGATGAGCAGCTAGCGTGGGAAAAATGCGCGACAACCTGGGGCGCTTATCTGGCACATGCCGATCTCATAGTGAACGGCGGCATGTTCGGTACCGGGCTTGTGGTAAGTTTTGAGCAGCTAGTGCTGGATGACGAGCTGTTCTCATACATAAAAAGAATGTCCCGCGGTATTAAGGTGGATGAGGACACCCTTGCCCTTGATGTTATTGAAAAACTGGGCCCGAAAGGGAACTACCTGGCGGAAGAACATACTTTAAAATACCTGGGTAAGGGAGAGCACTGGGAGCCGGAGATATCCGTGAGGGAGCAGTATGAAAACTGGAGAAAAAAGGGGATGAAGGATGTAATACAGAGGGCCCATGAAAAGGTTGAATCAATTTTGAACAGCCATATCGTGGATGCCTTGCCCGGGTACGCGGACAGGGAGATTAAGAAAGTAATCGAAATATTTGAGAGCTCAATTTGACCTGTTTGTCCCAGGCTCCTAGCACCACCTCCTGTATCTAAAAAGCCATTTTATATGTTAAGGGACCGCCTGAATAGAATGATGTGATGGTTTGAAAAAAAAGGTTGTAATATTTTTATGCATACTATACTATATCACTTCAGAAATAGTAAGCCGGCGGCTGTGAATAAAATATCATTTATTGGCAGCCATAAAATATAAGATTGGCGTTATAAAGCTTATCATCAAAGAAAGGAGGTGTGCTTTTTATTTTTAACATTAAAAAATAATTTAATAAGGAGGTTAGCATGATTAACTTTACCAGAAAAAGCATTTCAGTAACATTTGTTGTTTTTACGATTATTCTCATATGCGGCCTGGTGTTTCTGGCAGCAAAGGGCGAAAGAGGTAAGCCGACTTTAAGCATCCTCTGTTTTCAGGGGTACGCGGAGCCCGCATGGGTAGAGCCATTTGAAGAAGAATACAATTGTGAGGTGAACGTGACCTACGCGGGTACGGTTGAAGAACATTTCACTAAAACCAAGGCAGCGCCGGATGAATACAACATTGTTTCTAATGATTCGGGCAGAGTATTGATGTATTATGACGCGGGGTTAATCCAGGCGATCGATACCTCAAAGCTGTCCAATTATTCAAAAGTCGGGGAATATTTCCGTGAACATCCCTATGCACAGGTGGAAACGGGAAAGAAATTCCATGTACCGATAACCTGGGGTGACCAGGACATTACAATTAACACCTCGAAAATTTCCCCGGGGCAGCTGGCTCCCTATTTAAGCTCTGACGGAAAATCTGTTTCCCTTGATGTTCTGACTGCACCTGAATTTAAGGGAAAAACCGCTTTCTTTGACGAATCTACAAACGTCACTCAAATTGCCGCCATCCATGTGGGAATTAAAACACCCACCAATTTTGGCCCGGGAGACTGGGACAGGGTGGAGGCCCGTCTGCTTGAGTGGAAGCGAAATGCCCGGACCTTTACAACCGGTCTTGATTCAGAGTTCGGTGTAATTGCAGGTGAAGATGCGCTTATCCTGCTGGGCGGAAACAACGCCCCTCTTAACATTAAGTTAGAGGAAGCCGGTATAAGAGATAACTTCACCCAGTATCTGATGACCGAAGGTACGATCTGCTGGATAGACGGCTGGGTTATAACAAAACCGACTTCCGGTGGTTCTCTTGACCTTGCTCATAAATATATAGATTACATGATAGGAGATCAGGGACAGGCGCAGCTCGCGGAACTCGTCGGGTTTGGAATTGTAAATGTGGGTGGTAAAAGCGCGTATAGTAAAGTCGCGCTGGACGCCTGCTGGTGGTATGGACAGGATATAACTGATTTTCCTGTACCGCTCTATGTAATGGTCGCGGAAGAGGACCCCGGTAAACGGGTTGAGTTGTGGAATAAGGTGAAAGCAACACCATAATTGGATGCAGGGAAAGGGCCGGTCTTTCCGGCCGGCCTTATCCGAATTTATTAAGAATGATTTTATCGGGGAGTTGTATATGCCGAACAACGGTTTGACAGCTATTGAATTGCAGGGTTTGACAAAAAGGTTCGATGAAGTTGTCGCGGTCGATAATTTTAATGTGGGTATCCGGAAAGGAGAATTCTTTTCACTCCTGGGACCCTCCGGGTGTGGGAAAACAACAACCCTTCGTGTAATTGCAGGGCTTGAAACACCAACAGAAGGACGGGTGCTTCTTGAAAATCAGGATGTGACAAAAATCCCGGCTTATAAACGGAATATAAATACGGTATTTCAGGATTACGCTCTTTTTCCACACATGAATGTGAAGAAAAATATCTTTTTTCCCATGAAAATGAAAAAAGTAAAAATGGATGACGCAGAACCACGGATTCAAAAGGTACTCAGGCTCGTCAATATGGAAGGTTTTGAAACAAGGCTGCCTCAGCAGCTCTCAGGCGGACAGCGCCAGAGAATCGCTCTCGCGCGTTCACTGGTGAATGAGCCTGCTGCCCTGCTGCTCGACGAACCTCTCGGTGCCCTTGATTTTAAATTGAGGGTAGCCATGCAGAAGGTTTTAAAAGATATCCAG
>DAOVJS010000102.1 GCA_030673105.1 Spirochaetota bacterium | reverse complement strand
GCTCCGTCCCTGACCACATGGACATCCACCATGATCCTTTCCTCAAGCTTATGTTTATCAGCAATAATATATTCGATGCACTCAAGTATTTCGTTTTCTCTGAATTCTGTTATGAAACCAAGCCCTCCCAGATTAATCCCTACAATCGGAACTCCGTGTTGTGAAAAAATTCTTGCGGCGTAGAGGAGCGTTCCATCCCCTCCAAAGGTAACACAGAGATCACTATCAGGAATTTTTTCCCGAACCCTTTCCTCAATAACACCCTCTTTTGAAACTATGATAAAATATTCAATGGATTTTGATTTCAGGTAGGTAATAAGGGTGTTCGAAGGTTCCCGGGTTCTTGGGCTTTCATCCTTTAAAACAATTCCAACAAGGTTCATCTTATTTTCCATATTTTATTTAACCTTCATAACAAAAATTTATGCCTTTTTATTTCATTTTTTTACAATTTTCCCCACGGCTTTTAAAGTATTGTCCTTATCCCTTTAACGATGTTCCCGATATCCTCCTGTGTAAGGGTAGGATAAATCGGTAAAGCTATTAACTTCCGGTACATCTCTTCTGTATTTATGTATTTCCTGGTCTCGAGATTCAAGTAAGAGTGCAGCGGCTTTTCAACTCCTCTTTTTACAGGAATGCCGTAACGCTTAAAAGACCGCATACAGTCTATTAAAGGGGTCTCGGTTTTAACAACATAACTTGAATATGACAGCTCCTTTCCTTCATCACGACCGACCAGGGTGCATCCTGAAGCCATGACAGCCTCATCAAAACATTCTCCAATCTTCCTCCTGATATCCAGTATTTTTTTCAGCTGGGTCAATTGGGAGATCCCAAGAGATGCGTTAAAATCATTCATCAGGCAATCTGTTATGGATATTTCATCTTTGAGCGACCTGATCAAACTACCCAGCCTTTTATCCATTGAAGCGGCCAGGCCCCCGCTGCCGGTAGTAAGAATTGCATTGTCGTTAAAATTCATGGTAACAAAAGTTCCAAATCTCCCTATAGGTTTTCCGTTTACCGCAGAGCCAATTGAACCATCGATGTCTTCGATCACAGGGAGACAAAAATCGTGATACCGGGAAATATCATGCGGTATCCCGAACATTTGAGGAATTATTATACAGCGGGCATTCTTACTCAATATCTTCCGGATCCCATCAAATGATGGCAGTAAGGAATCTTCAGCTAAATCAATTAGCACAGGCTTTAAACGGCATTTCCTTATACTGTACAAAATCCCGTACCTTGCAAAACTCGGAATTATTATCTCATCACCCGGAGATGCTCCCAGCAAATGAAAGAGACTTTCAAATGAGTTAAAATAAGTGTTGAAAACAGCCACATTGATTAAATTTAACTCCTTGCTGAGCATCGACGAAAAAGTTTTTAAATAATCTCCAGGACTGAGGTCATCTTTAATCATACAGTATAAAACAGATTCAAGATCTTTTTTACCAATCATGGGTTTATTAAATTTTATCATTTGACCTCACCGATGCCTGTAATTAAAATGATTGACAGTTTAGTTGCCTATTTATTCAAAGCAGAATCGCCGGCTTTCATTCTTATTCTGCTCCTCAGTACACCTTTATCAACTGACGAAGCGATAAAGCAATTTCGCGAAACCTTAAACCCTTTCGGGATTTCAACATTCTGCCCGATCAGTGTTACACCTCCATGAATAAGCCCGGGATAAAGTGCATTGGCGCCTGTAGAGTCATCCTCACCGATGCGCGCGCTTTCTCCAATGTTTGGTGATACCCTTGGAAATAGTTCGCCATTATCACACACTATCGTATTTTGGACCACAGCTCTATCTCCAATGTAATTATTATTCATAATAATTGAATTCATTACACGGGCATGTTTGCCGACTTTGACATTAGAAAACAGGATCGAACTCTCCACATAACCCTCTATTGTGCATGAGGATGAAATGTGAGAATCCTTTACAAAACCTGTTCCAGCTATCCGGGACAGGCTCTCTTCATTCATCGATGCAGAGGGTGGGTAAAACCGCAGGCGGCTGAATTCCTTGATATTATTCAGCATTGAAAAATGGACGGTATAGTAATCAAAGGCTGTTTCTAATTTCATGAGCCTGGTGTTGTATTCGATGCTTTTTGCTGAATTGGCAAGGGTCTCTTCAAGGATTCCCCATGTTTGATCCACTTTCGAGGAAGCCTGATCAATGCCCGCTGCAAGGGCCTTCATCTTTCCGGTAAAATTCATTTCCCTCAGATAAAATCCAATCGTATCCTTGTTCCTGGTCACGATCTTATAATTCTGGGCGGGCAGTGCTGTTAAGAACTCTGTAAAATTTTCCCATTCAGGGAAGAACAATCCATCCGCCCGCAAAACGATCATAGCTTCATTTTTTTTTAATTTCAATAAATTTAGAAGCGACAGATACACATCAGATTCACTGATGATTCTGATTTTATTTGAATTGTAAGTATATACCAGATGGTCCTTTATTCCTGTCATGTCCCTGTCGGATAAGACCAGAATCCTGTTTAAAACAGATGAAATTAATGGACCGATATAATAATCAATGATTTTGTTTCCGCCGAAAACAGGAACAAGAGACTTCTCTCTGTAATCCGTTATTGATAACAATCCCTGTTCTTTTTCCTTGACGAAGATTAATGCTTTCAATTGCGTCATGTTAATTTTTCCAGAAGAGCTTTTCGATATAAACCGATACCCTGAAAACAGGAACCATCCACAGTTTTTTAAAGCGATAAGGATTAGGAATCTCCCGTTTTGAGACTCTGTCAATGCTCAATCCCTTTTTATAGGCTGAGACGTTTTTTATATTCCCCGCAAAAAGATCAAACAACCCTTCAATAAGGATGATGAGTCCGGCGTTTATTACCTTCCTGTTTCTAATAACCCAGATCTCTTCTTCCGGAGATCCGAGTCCAATGAAAAAGTAGTCAGGCGAAGCCTTCCCGATGGCCGTGATAACGTTATCATGTTCAAGCTTTCCATAATTGCCTCTATACCTTCCGAGTACAAAGAGTTTTCCTATTTCTCTTTTAATATTATGATAGGCTTTATCAATTGTATGCCCTTTCCCGCCAAACAGGTACACCTTCTTTCCAAGTTCAGCAGACTGCATCATCAGCCTTTTAACAAACAGGGAAGGCTCTATTACTTCCTTCAACGGCCTCTTTAAAAATCTTGCGGCCCAGTGAATATACTTACCGGTTGGAATTATTAGATCAGCTCCCTCCAGAAACCTCCTGATGTACCGGGTTCTTCTTGCCTTCATTAATAAAGGAAGAGAAAGGTGAACGATTGTATGGCATTCATTATCACGGACAAAATCTTCGACCCTGGAAACAGCATCTTCTGTTGATAAATTATCATATGGAATTCCGAGTATTCTCTCTCTCTTCATCTCTTTGCCTATTTACCTGAGTAATATAATCTAATAAAACCTGTACCGACAATTGCAGCTGTTTCGGATTTAAGAACAAATTTTCCCATTGATACCGATATCCCATTTAACTCTGAAATAACCTTTATTTCATCCGCTGAAAAACCGCCTTCAGGACCAAAGAAAAGATGAAATTTCATATCACCAGAAAAATCGATGGAATCCAGAAAAGATTTAATGTGAAAGCTGGATCCGGATGTGCTGAACAAGATTACATTTTGACTTCCATCAATCTTCAAGCTGCTCTTAATTTCAGCAAATTCAACCGCCGGTTTAATCTCCATGATCATTTCAGAGCCTGAAACCTTCGAACTCTCCTGTGCAATCCTGCACCACCGATCCCTTCTCTTTTCACAGGCATTTATAATCGGTACTGTTCTGCAGGTTTTAAGAGGAAAAAGCGCTTCAACTCCAAGCTCACTCAGCTTTGATACAATGAAATCCATCTTTCCTGATTTCAATAATCCCTGATAAACACATATCCGTGCATGTCTCTTGATATTTACTTTTCGACGGCGTACGATATCACAAACAAGCTTTTTTTGAACAATATCTGTAACTACAAGCTCATATTTATTCTGTCCTATGACAGCATCCAGCCTGTTTCCTTTTTTAACTCTTCTTACATTCTTTAAATAGTGATAATTTCGGCCGCCAATATACACCCTGTTATCTATTATACAACCGGCATCTAAAAATAAATTCTTCACAATAAGATATTCACTTCATTATATTTTAGTCAATTTTTAAAAATGAATATTTATTTTTAATATTGAAAAAATAATAATAACAATATACACTATATTTAAAAATGGAAAAAGTATTAACACCGAAAGAAAGGATCTTTCTCATCAGAAAAGGAAACGAGCTTTTTAACAGTGGAAATGTCGAAAAGGCGGAAAGAATATTTTTAACAACAGCTTATAAAGACGGGCTGATAAGAGTGGGCGATTATTACTATTTTGAAAAAAGAAACATCTTTAAAGCATTAAACTTTTACCTTGAAGCAAAATATGAAAAAAGAATTCGTGAACTTACCGAACGTATAGCATTGGTACTGAAAAAATGGCTCAACGAGGATAAAAATAGCAAATAATTGAGGCTGTCCCACAACCTCTTATTAGGCTGTCCCATACAACAGATTGTGCTTTTTGTGCTTTATTTTATACAGTCTCCTAGCTTTACCTATTGTGTCCAAAGGGCTATTGTATATGTTAAGGGACAGTCTGAATGAGATCAAAGAAGGTCACATGAAAAAACAGAAAAAAGGTTATGAAAATTGGCAGAAGATACCTGAACTTTCCAAATCCGGTTATCTCCTGTTAAGGGAAAAACGGTTCAAGGAAGCAGAAAATGAGTTTAAAAAAATTCTCGATATTGATAAAAAAAATATTTACGCCATAGTGGGAATGGGGGATATAAAAAGAAAACAAAGATTATTTGAGGATGCTGTGGATATTTATGAACAGGCACTCACCGTGGCACCTTTAAACAAGTTTGCGCTCATAGGTCTCGCGGATACATATCGGGGTCTTAAAAGGATAAACGATGCTATCGGTGTGTGGGAAGAGTACCTGTCTTACAGTGATAATGAATATGATATAGCTATTCTTTCACGGCTTGGTGATACATACCGAAAAACCGGCCAGCAGAAAAAGGCACTGGAAAAATATAATAAAGCATATTCTATTGATGCAAAAAATCCGTACGTACTCTCGGGCCTCGGGCTGCTGTATTTTGAGATGAACAATTTCAATAAATCACTGGACCACTGGAAACAGCTTCTCGAAATTGAGCCTGATGATGTAAAAGTTTTGACAAATATCGGTAACTGTCACCGAAAATTAAGGGATTTTAACGGCGCGCTCAAATATTTTTATAAAGCTCTTAAATTAGAGGACAAGAATTTTTACGCGCTTTACGGGATCGCGGATTCCTACAGAGGGCTGAAAGATTACGATAAAGCCAATGAATACTGGCGGAAAATTCTGGAAAATGACCCCTATAATAAAAAGATTCTCACCCGTCTCGGCGATTCCTATCGAAATCTCAGGAATTTGAAAAACGCGCGCTTCTACTACAAAAAAGCCATCGAAAGAGAATTTGATTATTACGCAATCCTGGGCCTGAGTATAGTGGAAAAAATGGAAAAGAATTACGATGCTGCCGTTGAAAATCTGTCTCAACTTGAAAATTTATCAGGCTTAAACATACAGATCACCCTTCAGCTTTCAGAATGCTATGTTGAAATGAATAAAATAGAAATGGCAAAAGAAGTGCTCGGCAAGGCCTTGCAAAAAGGCATTAATAATGAAGAAATAAAAAATAGACTGAAGATATTAAAACACCAAAAATGATGACTCCTTCTTTTTTTTCAGCCGGGCCCGTGACCGGTGCCCTGAAAAACACACATGAATAATCCCGATACAGAAAAAAAGGAAAAAAAGAGCATCCTGGGGATGACCCTCAGAGACCTGAAACTCTACTGCCGCGCCCTTGGTCATAATGAGTTCCATGGAGATCAGATTTTTAAATGGATATATTACAGGCTGGCTGATGATTTTAACGAAATGACAGATGTTCCTAACAATCTGAGGGAAAAGCTGGAAAATATATTTTTACTAAATTATTTAAAGCCTCATAAAACACTCACCTCTCATGATAAGAGCACAATAAAATACAGCTTTCTCCTTGAAAGAGATACCGGGATAGAGGCTGTCGTTCTTTTTGATAAAAATAACCGTACCTCATTCTGTATATCCTCACAGGCAGGCTGTCCCATAGGATGTATATACTGTGCCACCGGGAAAATGGGATTTATAAGAAACCTGACAGATGGGGAAATTATTAATGAAGTTTTTTCACTTATCAAGCTTCATAAAAAACCGGACAGTGTCCTCTTTATGGGTATGGGTGAACCTCTTCTAAATTACAACAATGTCACAAGAGCGATAGAGCTTCTTCAGTCTGCCCATATTGGGGCCAAAAAAATAACAGTTTCCACTTGCGGTATAGTAAAAAAAATATACGATCTCGGCCTTTCAGGTTTAAGGCCGAGGCTGGCAGTGTCGATTGGCTCGGCTATCGAAGAAAAAAGGAAAAAGATTATACCCCTTTCAAAGGACAATGATCTTCAATCCCTTAAAAAGGCAATCAGGTTTTACAGGGAAAAAACAAGAAGGAGGGTCAGTATTGAATATACACTGGTAAGAGGAATCAACGATACAGTTTCTGATGCCCGTGCCCTTGCCACCTTTGCGAGGCATACCGGTACCCATGTAAACATAATCCGGTTCAACCCTGTAGCCGGGACAGACCTCTCGGTGCCTGATAAAGGGACTGCGAGTAAAGTTAAAAGGATCCTTAAAGAACGCGGGATCGAGGTTTCCGAAAGATACAGAAGGGGAACTGATATAAATGCGGCATGCGGCCAGCTTGCGTCGCATTGAAAGATATTCCAGAAAAACGGTTATTCTGTGATCAGGCAGTTCCTTTCAGAATACAAGAAAATATGACTGTTACTCCATGAATCGACGCCAGGCAAAAACAATAAAAAAGTTACGTATAGCCTCTCAAGCTCTATTTTTCGGACTTTTTATATATATATTTTTAACATCTCTTGACCCCTTCTCGACAGCCTAAAACCCGTTCCTGCGGTTTGATCCGCTCATCCTGCTTACACACCTTCGGTTTCAATTAAAAATTATTCTTCCGGTTGCCGGAATACTGACACTTACACTCATTACAGGCAGATATTTTTGCGGCTGGGTTTGCCCCATGGGCTCCCTTATTGATATTCTTGATCTGCTTTTAAAGCCAGTTCGAAAATTAAACCCCTTTTCAAATACACTTTCTTTTTTAAAAAAATGGTTACAAGAATTTTCCCCTTCCCTGTTTGTTCTCGGAATAATATCAGTAACTGTGTTTATTACACCCCCGGTTTTGCAGTTCTTTCATCCGAACATATGGAACATCAGAATATTTTCTCTTTCAAGCCCGGGCATAGCTTTTCTCGGGTTACTAATCATTTTTTCGCTGTTTTCCAGGAGGCGATGGTGTATCTACCTGTATCCCCTTGGCGCTCTCTACGGGTTAATATCCAGAGTTTCGATCTTCAGGCTCTCAATAATCGAATGCTCCGGATGCAGACAGTGTGAACCATGCCCCTTCGACCTCCGGGGGTAAGTGATGAGGCGAGGTTTGTTGAAAAGTGTCTGAGATGCTTCCAGTGCGTGAGGAGCTGCCCGAATAAGATCATAAAGATCACGGGATTTGAATCTGGCCTTAACAATCTGTTTACCCCGCACCTGGAATTCCATGAATTCGGGTGTGATTACAACTGCCAGGTCTGCCAGCTTGCGTGCCCTAATTTCGCGATTCCTCTACAGACGCTACGAGAGAAACAGAGCGCAAAGATAGGGCTTGCATCAATCGATGAAAAACTCTGCGTTGTATTTGCCAGGGACACCAACTGTCTGGTGTGTGAAGAATTCTGTCCGGTTCCTGAGAAGGCCATCAAGATAAGAAAAATATAGGCAAGTAAACTTGTCAATCATGATGAGACTTATTTCTCGCCTATGGTTTATACTTGATTTTTCGTTTTGTAGCAATATATTCTATTACGAAAGCCCGAAAACGGGAGGAAGACCCGAATATTAATAGATAAAACCATGAATTGACATAAATTTTTATTAGTTCTATACTATTTAACCTGAACATTTAGATATATGGATTTAGTACTATCCATGTTGAAAAAATAGTTATTATCCGGGGCAATTAGCTCAGCTGGATAGAGCGCTGGCCTCCGGAGCCAGAGGTCGCAGGTTCGAATCCTGTATTGCCCGAAGGTAACCCTATTTCCCGCAAACAATTACTGGGCGAATTGTTCCTTCTGGCAGTGGTTGGGATCTTAGTTCATTGTGCTATAAATGGACTAAGGTTATCATGCTCTG
>DAOVJS010000237.1 GCA_030673105.1 Spirochaetota bacterium | reverse complement strand
TGGCTGAAAAAAGCAGCAAGTTACCGGATAAACTGGTAAGAAGGTTTTTCCTCGGATTCATAAATCTTCATATCCTCTATCATGCTCAGAAAGAGCCAATATACGGCAAGGAGTTCAAGATAGAGCTTGAAAGGCATGGGTACGATATATCCTTCGGCACCCTTTATCCTATTTTTCACAGTTTGGAAAAGGACGGGTATCTGCAATTGACGGAGAGAAATATAGAGGGCAAAATACGAAAGTACTACACGATAACCGGGAAAGGCAAAGAGGTTTTTAACTACTCCATAGATAGAGCCAGGGAGCTCTGTGACGAATTATTCGGATAAGGAGAACCACTTTTTCCTGGGCATATGGAGACATGCCACGAACAGGCAGCTATGGTAATCACGACGGAGCGGTTTTAGTGATTCTTCAACTATTTTTTCAGCTTAAACTTGTATTTCTCTGGGTAGCTTAGAGAGCCCTATGTGTCAGGATAGTTGTCGTGTCAGATCCATCTGGCTTCGGACTCCCAAGGCCTCGGATTTATCTTGGCACGAGATGCGACTGGTTATGCTCAACTTTAATTACTTATAAACACAGTCTTCTTTGTTGGCTTGGGTGCTTTTCCTAGCATAACAGACTGGCGATAACCCGATTTAACAGCAGGAGATGAACTTGATAGAAACCATAAAACATGAACCAAAACCGTACCGAAATATACAAAAAGAAATGGCTGTTAAATTCGGGTTGATTGCCTGGTTATGTGGCCGTTGTTAACAAAATATAAGACTGTTTTGCTTTTTAAACCAGCTTCCTCTAAGATTTTCAAATCTTCGAAAAGAGTAAGAGGGTTATCACCTTCGTTTTTCTCAAGTTCATCAAGAAATCGATGTGTCATTAAAGGATCTTTGAATCGTGAGTCATTACCTTTTGCTCTGTTCACAATTCCATCTATACGAATTTCCTGAATTCGTTTTTCTACTTCTAATGATTCAGAAGTAATTAAGTCAGCATTTAAAAAATATCCACCGACTTTTTAAATGCTGGTAGCTTGTTTAATCACATTTCTCTTATCTTTAGGATTCAGGTGGTGAAGAGCATATGAAGAATAAATAATATCAATCTTATCATCTGCAGAAATCAACTCTCTTCTATATTATGGTGACTTTGGCTTGGAAGGCGGGCCGGGTCAAAATAATGCCCGTTTTTTATAATCCCTTCATTAAATTCCTCTTATGAAATATATTCGCAAAAAACAGGAATACTACACTGAATATAAACAGGGCTGTAAAATCCACAACTAAACGATTAAAATGCTCACCCCTGAAACTGAAATTAAAAATATCAACTATATATGTTACAGGGGACATATAGGATACAATTCTTCCAGCCCTCTCCATGCTCTCCAGAGGTATGAAAATTCCACTAATAAAAATCAGCGGGAAACGTATGAGGCTTGAAAACATCATAATATGAGAAGGAGAACGAACAGATGGTGATGCTAAAAGAACACCAAGGGAAGAAAAACAAAAAGAAGCTAAAACAATTCCTGTTATCAAAAAAAACAATTTTATTTGACAGCCTAATAACAGTAATCCCGCTGACAGCACAATCAGGTTTATGATTATACCGAATACCATACCCGCCGTTACATCCCCAAAAATGACAGTATTTATACTGACCGGAAAAGAAAGCAGCCTCTCAAAGGTTCCAGCCTGTTTTTCCCAGGGTGTTACGAGAGGACCGACTGAAGAGGATGTGAAGAACAGCGACATCCCTAAAAACCCTGGAAAGAATAACAGCAGGTCCAATCTACGGCCCAGGTAGAAGGATATAAACATAAACAGAGGAAACAGTAAACCGAATATCATAACCGGAGCTTTGGTGTAATATATTCGGATGTTCTTTTCCGTGACAACAGCTATTCCGCGAAAAAAATTAACGTTTAAATTTCTGATAAGCATAATTTTAACCTTCTGTTAATTTTACAAAAGCGTCTTCCAGGCTCGCGCCGCATATTTCAAGAGAGGTGAATTGCAGATGCTTATCATGAGCAAACCCGGCCAGATACTTTATGATCTTATCAGGATCATCCGTGTACAGCTTCCATTTATCTCCCAGTTTTTCTATCCTATCAACCAGCCTGGATTTTTCAAACAAACTATTTTTAATCACCTCATTAAAAGAAACCTCCACTGACTGAGTCTGTTCAAACGTCCTTTTCAGGCTCTCAGGTGTGTCGATTGCCGCAATTCTACCTTTATTAATAATTCCCACTCTTTCACATATAACATTGGCATCTTCAATATTGTGGGTTGTCAGGAAAACAGTTGCCCCTTTTTGATTAATTTCCTTTATGATACTTCTTATCAGTCTCTGGCTCTGCACATCCAGGCCCGAGGTGGGTTCATCCAGGAAAAGGATTTCTGGATCATGCACGAGAGCGCTTGCTACATTTACTCTTTGTTTCATGCCTTTTGAGAAGGTCTTCACAGGATCATCTTTTCTCTCATAAAGACCGAATCGCTCCAGCAGGGCATCCGCACGTTTTTCAAGCTCCTTACGAGCAAGTCCGTAGAATTTACCGGCCAGAGTTATGTTCTGTTTTGCAGTCAGGTCAACATATATATTGCCCATTTCCGGGATAACACCCATTTTCATCTTCGCTTTAATGGGATTTTTATCAATTCTAAGCCCATCTATAAAAATGGTTCCTGAATCCGGAGTAAGAAGGCCTGTTAACATTCTTATCGTGGTGGTTTTTCCCGCGCCATTGGGACCGAGGAAGCCAAATATTTCACCTCTGTACACT
>DAOVJS010000177.1 GCA_030673105.1 Spirochaetota bacterium | reverse complement strand
GATCCTCGATATTATGGGTGATCCGGGTGATATGTACACTGTGCTGATAGAAGAAGGCTTTCAGGAAGTCATGGCTCAGTATCCGAACGTTAAAATATCAACTAAAATTGCACAGGGATGGGAAGCATCTAATGCAGCAAACATTGCTGACAACTGGCTGGTTGCATATCCAGATACTGACCTGATATTCTCACATGCAGAGCATTTGGCAGCAGCTATAGTTTCTATTTTAGAGACACAAGGGTATAAAAAAGCTGATATAATCATGGTCTCCACAGCAGGCATGCCAATGGGACTTAATCTTGTTCGGGAAGGCTGGCTTCAGGCTACTGTTGAACAGCCTCTTGCAGCTCAGGCTGAAGGTGTTTCGATGTTCCTGGATGATGTGATAAGTAAAAAGAAAATTAAAACAGGAACATACTCGGTAGGTGGTTTTGAAGCTGACCTGGTTGTGAAACCCTATGGCCCTGAGTTAATGATCCCCGGCAGTGTTATTACCACGGCAAATGTCGATGATAAAAAGTTTTGGGGTAATCAGGTAGGTGAGTAAACCTGTTTGTTTTAGTGTTTTAATCTATAGTAATTTAAAGTGAACTTTAGGGGGCTGTGGTACTCTAAAAGCAGCCCCCTATCTTTAAATACTTCAGCTAGAATTTAACCATGGATATATTAATAAAAGATTAGTTTTGGCACAAGTGTGAAAGAGAGCAAGACATGAAACGTTTCGAAGGGAAAGCTGTACTGCGGTGGGGGTTGGATAATATTGTGTGGTTCATTCTATTCCTGGTTATTATAGGCTTCTCAATAGGTGTAAGAGGATTTGCGCAGTGGGGTATTTACAGAAATATTTTGTACCATGCTGTATTTGTAGGGATAATGGCAATAGGTGAGTCTCTTTGCATCATAAGCAGGGAGATGGATCTTTCCATTGAATCCGTACTCGGTCTTGCAACAGTTGTAACAGCATATTTAACTGGATTTAGTTCGGATGCTTCCGGCCTTCTTCTTAACGGTTATCTAACGCTCGGGATCGTACTATTAATGGGTGTACTCATCGGTCTTTTTAATGCATTCCTCATTGTAAAAATCAAAATAAGTTCTTTCATAATAACTCTGGCCAGTTATTTGATATTTCGTGCAGTAGGCCTGATTATTACAAAAGGGCATGGTGTTACACGGCTTCGTCCTGAGGTAGTAGCTGTAGCCCGCACCAATATCGGCCCCATTCCTCTTTTAGTTATTATAATGATTGCAGTATATGCTTTATTCCACATAGTTCTCACGAAAACGCAGTTTGGAAGACATGTTTACCTTGTGGGAGATAGCCGTGAAGCAAGTTATAATGCCGGGATCAAGGTTAGCAGGATTTTATTTGGTGCCTTTATTTTAAGCGGTCTGCTCTCTGCTTTTGCCGGATGGCTTCTGGCAGCAAGGGTAAATGGATGTTCACCAGGCATAGGAATGGGTATGCTGTTTGAAGCGATGGCAGCAGTTGTAATTGGAGGAGTAAGTCTACAAGGAGGTATAGGAAAACTTACCGGTGTCTTCGCCGGAGCAATTCTTTTAAGTGCCATTTCTACAGCTATTTCAATACTTGGCATGCCGCCATTTTACATGAATGTTATAAGGGGTGGGTTTATTATTATTGCTGTATTAATAGATGCACTGGTTATCCGTATCCGTCCTTTGCTGTTATAATAAAAAAAACCGTTATTGTTTAGAGGTTTCGTTGCTATGGCATCAGAAAGGGAGAAAAAACCACACTTTCAGCAGTGGCCTATCTGGGATGAAGAAGAAATTAAAGCAGTTCAAGATGTTATAAGATCTAACAACTGGTGGTGTGGGGCCCCGGCAGATCAAACAGGTAAGCATGTTTGGGCATTTCAGAAGGAGTTTGCCGGGTTCCAGGAAGCAAGACATTGCATTGCTGTATCCAATGGTACTGTGGCAATAGAGACAGCCCTGATCGCCCTGGATGTAGGTATGGGTGATGAGGTAATTGTTCCAGACTATACATTTGTTGCATCTGCAAGTGCGGTAGTAGCAACAAATGCCATACCAATATTTTGTGATATAAACTCCGATACATTTATTATGGATGTAGATAAAGTCCAATCTTTAATTACACCCCGAACAAGGGCTATTGTTGCTGTGCACCTTGGCGGAAACCCGGTTGAAATGGACCGGCTCTGTGAAATCGCAGGAAAACATCACATTAAAATTGTTGAAGATTGTGCGCACTCTCACGGGTCACGATACAAGGGTAAACACGTTGGGAACTGGGGAGATGCCGGTACTTTCAGCTTTCAAGCATCGAAGGTGTTAACATCCGGGGAAGGGGGTGCTATTATATGTAACGACAAATCGTTGGCTGAAAAGATCTATAGTATTACGGACTGCGGTAGAAAAATTGGAAGACACTTTTACTCACATTATATTTATGGTTCTAACTACCGTATGTCGGAGTTCCTGGCCGCTGTTTTAAGGGCACAATTAAAAAAATTTCCATCCCAGCATATACTGCGAAACAGGAACGCCAAATATCTTAATGAGAAATTGAGTTCAATCGATGGAATAAAGGTAATGAAACCAACTCCAGGCACAGAGGAGCTGGGATATTATATATATCCCTTTGTTTTTAAACCTTCATGTTTTGGCAACATCACTAAAGAAAACTTTACCGGAAAGTTAAATATTGCCGGTATTCCAACCGATGATTGCTATCCTCCATTACATACATTGGCCTGCTTTAAGGATGTGAGCCTCAGAAAGGGTATTGACTACTCCAGAGCCAATTGGGGAGGGGAAAAGTCAGACAATAGGTATTTTCCAGTAGTGACTGATATCTACTCCAGATCTGTACAGTTGCCGCAATATTTACTCCTGGCAGAAAAGGAGATGCTTGATTATGTGGTGAATGTTATTAAAAACCTATCGTGATTCCTTTTAGTTTGAATATTAATAATGTGTCTTTCACCTGCAGGCAATATATTCCTGCCTTGCACAATTAGGTCGCAGGCCTTAAATTACCGCCTGTCCGGTCAGCCGTTTCAGCCGTCCGGCGGCTTCTGATAATGTTTCTAACTTTTTACAGAAGGCAAATCGTACGAGACGCTTTCCCTCTTCGGGATTCCGGGTATAGAAAACGCTCGGAGGAATTGCTGCCACCCTGCAGCGCTCAACAAGATAACGGACAAAAGACTTATCATCCCCCTTCCACAAATCGGTAAAATCTGCCAGGATATAATAAGTCCCCATTGGTAATGCCGCGCGGAACCCGGTATCTTTTAAGGCATTTAAAAGAAGGCTCCGTCTGCCAAGGTACTCTCCACGCAGGTTGTGATAGTAATCATCTTTAATCTCCCTCAGCATTGCGGCCAGTGCTGACTGCAGGGGAGTCGCTGCTGCAAATGTCACGTACTGGTGTGCGGACTGAAAAGCAGCTACCAGCTTCCCGGGCCCTGTAATCCAGCCGACCCTCCACCCTGTGAGTGAAAAAGTCTTTCCAGCACTGGAAATAGTCAACGTCCGATCGCGCATCCCTGGAATACCCGCCATTGGGATATGCTCTGCCCCATCATAAGTAAGATGCTCATACACCTCATCAGTGACGACAATAACATCGTACTTTATACACAGCCCGGCAATACCCTCAAGCTCATCGCGGGAAAAGACTTTTCCGGTGGGATTGTGAGGTGTGTTAAGAACAAGAAGGCGGGTTTTATTGCTGAAACATTTTTCAAGCTCCTTTAAATCAACGGTAAAATCGGGAAACCGGAGTGTATAAAAGCGCGGGACCGCGCCGGCCAGTGCCGCGCAAACAGGGTAGCTGTCATAGTAAGGTTCAAAAACAATGACTTCATCACCGGGATTGAGAAGCCCCAGGAAGGTACTTGCCATCCCTTCGGTAGCACCGCTGCAAACAGCTACCTCTGTGTAAGGATCGTAATTAAGTTTATAATGCTGACTAATTTTTTCTGCCACTGCCTCAACAAGACTCTGATATCCCATGGAACGGGCGTACTGGTTGTGCCCGCTCCTGAGGGCTTTTACCGCATTTTCAAGGAGCGCGGGAGGCCCGTCAAAGTCGGGAAAGCCCTGTGAGAGGTTAATTGCACCCATTTCTTCCGCGAACCGGGTCATTTCAGAAAAAATGTTTGTACCGAAAGGTACCAGTTTTTTCGATACCAAAAATATCTCCATGATTTTAATATCAATTGCCTGACAGGTTGATGCCTGCGGTAACGATAATTAACAGTTCCCAAAATGTCAAGGAAGGAAAACATTATTAAATAAAAAATATATTTTGAAAAAAATTGATTATTGAACTACAATTAAATAAAGAGAAAATAAAATGAAACTTTACAAACCGTTGAGCTTCATCGGAATGCTGTTTTTTGCCTTTGCCGGAGTGATTTTTCTTTTCTTTCCAGAGAAGGTCTTTGTGTATTTCAACACAATATCCCGCCTCCTGGGCATGTCCCGGTCTCCTGTAAAAGGTATCATGTTTTACTGTATCTTTACGGTTGGATATCTTTTTACCGCGGCTCTCATTGCCTTTTTTATGTACCGCTACCCTGAAAACAGACATTTCCCCTTATTATTAACTCAGGGCCAGCTGGTAGTTACAGTTGTGTCTCTCGCCATGTTTTTGGCCCATAAACCGTACCTTATTTATGCTGTTAGTTTCATCCTGAATGGTATCATCGGCTCCCTCGGTTTAGTGTCATATATAAAGATAAAGAAATTATCAGATGGGCCAAAAAAAGGTAAGTCAGTCGAGAGGGTTGCGGAATTCATCGACAACGGCGAATGAAATTATCACTCCAATCTGCTTTACAATTTCATATATTCCCTGATAAACTCCCCGGGATCACCCCTATGATCCTTTACCTGCATGAGGATATTTACCATTTTTTTAAGATCGTAGCCCAGGTTTTCATACAGATTATAAAAGAGGTGCAGATCGCCGGCATATCTCAAATGAGACATGATATACGCGTTATTCAGGCTTATTTTTTCAATACCCCTGAAAGTATCTGTTATAAAATAGGTATCATACAGAACTGAAATCTCCTCCCT
>DAOVJS010000171.1 GCA_030673105.1 Spirochaetota bacterium | reverse complement strand
TTTCCATTAAAAAATCATAATGATTTACAGCTTACCTGCCTATATTTCTCTCTTTTCACCGTGCTCTTTCGGCATATCCAGTTTTTTCGCGAAATCCACGATTTCATCAAGATGGCCGGAAACCTTGTTGAATGCCTTCACGATCAGTTCCATCATTTCAAGGCCGTTCGGAGGATATATGGGTATGACCGTAAATGACCTGTCAAACATATCAAGGGTATTAGGGTAGTCCATCGGGTCATATACGATATTCTTTGCCTCCTCACTAGCGTGGCCGCAGTTCCAGGGACAGCCTTTCCCATAAGCTTCCTTTTCCAGAAATACCTTCTGGCCGGGTACCGGGAAGCTGTGCCACTCCCTGATATTTACACCTTCCTCAAACAGCGCCTTCTGAAAAGCGTGCCTGAATCTTTTTGGATGTACTTCGGTGATTCCCAACTCTTCCGGATACAGACGGATTCTGTAAAGATGCCATGATGATTCAAAACCTTCAGGTTCTAATGGTACCTTCACCCCTTTTATTTTTCCCAGCTCTTCATTTAAGAAATAGACATTCTTCTTCCTTAAATCCTGCAGTTTGTCATATCTTCTTAAAAATGACCTTACAAAGGCGTCGCTCATTTCATTGTTCCGGTAATTGAACCCCATTAGATAAGCGTCATAGACCCTGATATGGTCCTTCGGAACCACCTTTTCACCGAACATTGCCATCATCCGCGCCCTCTCGAAAAGATCATCATCGTTGGTAGTGACAAATCCTCCCTCTCCTCCAGGCAGGTTTTTACTCCCGTTCAAGCTGAATCCCGCAATATCTCCCAGTGTACCGGCTAATTTCCCTTTATATTTAGTCCCTACAGCCTGGGCGGCATCTTCTATCACGTACAAACTGTGTTTTTTTGCGATTTCGTTTATCCTATCCATATCCGCGGAAAGGCCGTGAACATGAACCGGCATGATAGCTTTTGTTTTATCGTTTATCTTCTTTTCAATCTCACACGGATCAATATTCATCGTTTCCGGCTCGATGTCAACAAACCTGGGGATACCGTTAGCCGCAAGTACAGCCTGAGCTGAAGCCCAGAAAGAAAACGCGGATGTAATAACCTCATCACCAGGCCCGATACCGCACGCAACAACTCCTGCATGAAGAGCGGCGGTTCCTGAGTTTACAACAAGGCAGTGTTTCACGTTAATGTACGCGGCAAACTCTTCCTGCAGTTTTGTAACTTCCTCTTCCATCGGGCCCCAGAGTACACCTCTTTTCATTACATTTACGACCGCGTCAATATCATCCTGAGTGATCGGGGGCCACGATTTTTCCAGGCCTTCAGGAACAACTTTTTCTCCTCCATTCATTGCAAGCTTTTCGCCCATCCTGCTCTCCTCTAATATTTTTTCCGTATTTTCGCTATTTCTTTTTGTGCCATGGAGGCGATTCTGTCGATTTCTTTCGCCTTTTTTTCATCAATATACACGGGATTATGGGTACTTAATATTTCTCTCACTCTGTCTTTTGCCCTTTCCCGGATGTCTTTCCCCCCTGTATGTGCCTGCCAGCTGTCCCAGCTGGTCCTATCAGTTAGAACCGGCTCCCACCGCTCAGATCTTAAAAACTTGAGCGTTTGCTCTGAAGCAAGAAACTGTCCTGAATGCCCTACTTCTTTAAACGTTTCAACCCCTATCGCCTCCCTGCTGCAGTCAATGCCCCGGATCATACGGAACGTTGCGCCCAGGATCTCATTATCAATCAGGCACTGCTCATAATTTGCAAGACTCATCATTTCCAGGTTTCCTATTGCAACATGGATAATATTAACACCGCCCATTGCGCAGCCAAGGAAATGCAATGCCCGTTCATATCCCATCTGGGCATCCGGTAATTTAGAGTCAGGCGTATTCGATCCGTAGTAGGGAAGGTTGTAATGATGGGCCATCTGTGCCTGCGCCATATGAAGCAGTGTAGATTCTGGTGCTGAACCGGCAAGGTTGAGAGACCTCATGTCAAGGATACCGGAAGATGAAGAATATATGCATGGGGCTCCGGGATTTACCATCTGGGAGAGGGCAACGGCGCTTAAAACATTCGCGTTTATCTCCACAACAGTACCTGAAATGGTAAACGGCGTTGTTCCGCCGGCAAGGGCGTCTGATTCAATGTAAGCCGGTATTTTATTACTGCCGCACGCGAAAAGCTCCTCAACAAAATCCTCTGTTTGAGTGAGAGGACTTATTACGCACAGCCCTGCTGTAAAAAAGGGGCTCTTTTTCACTTCCTCAATGCTGCCCGCGGCCACTGAGGCCATTTCCAGCTCGTACCTGAGCCCTTCGGCGCATCCCCCGACAAGAGCGTAGAAGTTCCTGGTATTGTTCTTCAGCATTTCTGCAAAGGTAATCATCTCAAACCCATCCTGGGGGATATCCTGGGGCGTTACAAGAAAATGAGCAATATCCATATTCTCCAGGGTGTCCTCAATCCTTGTCAGGTCTCTGAGGTCCTGAAGCGTTGAAGGGCGGTAAACGCCGTCCAGATCGATGACATGCAGGGCCCCGGCGCCTCCCATAACATACACATCATCCGAGTCGTTCAGCCTTACATCATACCTGTGATCCCTCCCATAAAGCGTCACCTCTGAAGGAGCTTTTTTAACATGTTTCATCAAGATATCTTCAGGAATTTTAACTATCTTCTTATCAAAATCGACCCTGCACCCGTTTCCTTCCATGATTTCAAGGGCTCTGTCATGGAGAAGCTTTATTCCGACCTCTTCAAGGATTTCCACTGTCGCTTCATGAAGATTACTGATCTGGCCGCTGTCAAGTACCTTCGCCTGTCCCCCCTTTATCGGGACAATCCCATCTTTTGTAACCATCAGTTATACTCCCGTTACAGCCTTATCATCAGTGATATGCCCTTTACCGTCCTGACATCAGTTATACTCCGGTTACAGGCTTATCGCCTGCAGCCAGGTTAAAGCAGCTAAACCTGCCGCGGCCTTTCTGACATCACAAATTAAATTTCTCTTTGAAGGTCACCATTGCCTTATCCCACAGCGTTCCAGGTATTTTCCCCGTTATACTATGGATATGTTCAAACCCAAGCTTCTCTTCCAGCATCCCCAGATATATTTCATGGATAATATTGTCCTGCAGTATATTGGTCATGTACACATTTTTAGTCCAGATCCCATGACCCTCATCCAGGGCAAGCGACATCGTTCCGGCTAATACCTCCTTAAAATCGACATCCAGAAGGATATTCAGCCAGTTCTCTACATCAGGCTGGTTGAGTTTATGAATATATAGGTTTTTAAACCTTATTTTATCATCTCCGTAATACACAAAGTTTATTGTTACTTCCCTATCCTCCGCGTCCCTCAGCTCATCCTCAAGTTCTTTGAGCATATTCGGGCCGACAGCTATTAAAATGCTCTCCAAAGCACCGTTAATCATTTCTTTTGATTTTTTTATTATTGACTTCTTACCAATAAGATTCATGATATAATCCGCTGTCTCACCGGGGCTCAAATTATTGAACGCGTTTTTAACATACTCGAATGATGAATCAAACGCTGATTTAATTTCAGCTAAAATTACGCCCGGATCTACCGCAAGGTACTTTCTGGGATTTTCACTGGTTTGAACAAGAGCCTGTTTCACAAACAATTTATCAACAACCTCATACACCTTTGACCTGGGTACGTCTGACAGCCCGGCAATCTCATAGGCGGTGAGAGGATGGGCCTGTTTAAGCATTTCAATATATACTTTTGCCTCATAGATATTAAAGCCCAGAAATTTGAGATTATTTATTAAGGTTTCCGTCATTTTTTATACTAAAACGCGATTACTGCTAAGCAGCGGGCATATCTCATAACCACCATAGTGGTTACTTTTTATACTGAAAATGAAACTTTGTCAAGCATAATATAAAAAAAATATGAGGTATTTAATATGCAAAGGTCTCATTTAATATTTTGCTGAAACATTGCCCGTTAAAGTGAAATCCTGGAAGTGAAATCTTGAAAATCGAAGGGCCTTAAAAACCGTTGATGATGACCCAGTAGTCAAAGGCTATTCCTATATAAGCGTGTATAATAATAACAGGCCAGATGGATTTCAATCTGTTTACAATGATTGGAAATATCAGCCCGATTAAAATTGAAAGCGTCATTTCTGTCATTGGCTTTGTCACATGAATAAGAACAGTCGCAAGAAGCGATACAGAAAGCGCCTTCCACATGCCGATATCCTCCTTTATCCCCATGAAGAGAAAACCCCTGAAGATGAACTCATAACCAATATAAAAGAGGAAGTAGAAAACAGAGCTTTTTAAAAATAAAAGTGGTGTTTCCCCAGCGTTATAAACAGCCGGATAGATGGAAATAAATTCCGGCATCTTTGAACCAATATAGATGGCAGGGGTAACCACCACTATTCCTAATAGTGTAATAAATATGGATATAAGAGGTTTCTTTATCAAAACCCCATAATCACCCAGTTTTTCTCTGAACCACAATTTAACAATCGCGACAGGTACCAGGCAGAACAGCACAAAGGACAGCCCCCAATTGTAATATTGCGCTGAGGCCTGAGCATCCGTAAAAAAGGATGAACGGTTTAAATAAAATATAAAGAAATCGGTACTCCCGAGGTACCTGCGAAGCGTATACAGAACCGCTACCGAAAATAGAATTATTACAGTTTTCAGATTATTTTTTTTTGTTAATTCTGATAGTATCATGAGCATCCCTTTCTTAATAATCTACTATGCGGCTGAGCCCATACGCTCCTGTAACAATTTCTATTTTTTTCTGTACAGCGTCAACCTATTATTTTATTACTCTGCAACACAAAAAATTTATTTAAAGAATTTATCCGAAATAAATTTTCCTTATATAAAATATATATTATTTTTAAAGCTAATATTTTCTTTCCCCAATCAGTATATCTAAAAAATTGATGGTGCCTTTTATGCCGCTGACCAATAATAAAATCAAATTAAAAATAACTGCAAATGCCCTCACTGTTTTAGAGAAAAGGTATCTCAAGAAGGATGAAAAGGGAAACCCCTTGGAGTCTCCGGAAGATATGTTTGAACGGGTTGCATCAAATATCGCTGAGGCGGATAAATTATACGACCAAAATGCATCTCTCTCTCAAACTGCTGAAGAGTTCTATAACCT
>DAOVJS010000041.1 GCA_030673105.1 Spirochaetota bacterium | reverse complement strand
ATAAAATGTATGCAGATGTATTAAATTCATTTGACCATAAACGGACGGAACATGGGAAAAGACTTTGAAACTGTCCTGATTCTGGATTTCGGCTCTCAATACACACAACTTATCGCTCGAAAGACACGGGAGCTCGGCACATATTCAGAAATACACTCCTATAATACATCCATCGAAAAGATACTTGATCTTAATCCCGGCGGCATTATTCTATCCGGCGGGCCTCAGTCTGTTTACTCTGATAACGCGCCTTTTCCAGATAAAAAGCTCTTCTCCTGCGGAATACCTATCTTTGGGATATGCTACGGCCTGCAGCTTCTCGTACACTTTTTAGGGGGCAGGGTCACCGCGTCAAAGGAGAGAGAGTACGGCAGGTCTTTCCTTGTTATAAATGACAATTCCTGTATTTTTAACGGGTTCAGACCGAACGAAAAAACTGCTGTGTGGATGAGCCATGGAGACAGGGTTGATGTCATCCCGGAGGGGTTCAGCGCGATGGCAAAAACGGATAACAGCCCGTACTCAGCAATCGCTGATAAGGCCCGTAAAATATACGGAGTGCAATTTCATCCTGAAGTCGCGCATTCTGAAAGGGGGAAAGAGGTTCTTGAAAACTTCCTTGTCAGGGTATGCGGGTTTTCCAAAACATGGAGTGTGGGATCATTCATAGAAAGGGAAATAAAAAAGATCCGTAAACAGGTTGGAAATAAAAAGGTTATCTGCGCCCTTTCCGGGGGTGTTGACTCATCCGTGGTTGCGTCATTACTCGGGAAGGCTATTGGCAGGAAAACAAAGGCCCTCTTCATAAACAACGGGCTGTTGAGAAAAAACGAGGAAAAAGAGGTGGAAGAAGTTTTTAATAATGGATACAACTTCGATCTCATCTCTGTTGACGCTGCCGGGAGCTTTTTGGCCAGCCTCAAGGGGATTACAGACCCTGAACAGAAGAGGAAAATCATAGGAAGAGAATTTATAACTGTTTTTGAAGAAAAGGCGAAGGAACTGGGAGACATCGAGTTCCTCGCGCAGGGCACCCTTTATCCCGATGTCATTGAATCGGTTTCTTTTAAAGGTCCGTCCTCAAAAATCAAAAGCCACCACAATGTGGGCGGCCTTCCTGAAAATATGAAGCTAAAACTCATCGAACCGTTGAGAGAACTGTTTAAGGACGAAGTTAGAGAGCTTGGCAGGCTCCTCGGGATTCCTGATGAAATTGTCGACAGACACCCCTTTCCAGGGCCGGGTCTCGCGGTAAGGATCCTGGGTGAAATAACTGAGGAGAGGCTTACCATTCTCAAGGAAGCCGATGCGATAATCACCGATGAAATAAGGGCGGCAGGCCTGTACAGCATGATATGGCAGGCTTTCGGTGTGCTGCTGCCGGTTAGAAGCGTCGGGGTAATGGGTGACGAGAGAACCTATGAAAATGTCTGTGTTTTAAGGGCAGTTTCATCGGTTGACGGAATGACAGCCGACTGGTATAAAATCCCGTATGAAACTCTTGAAAAGATATCATCAAGAATAATAAATGAGGTGAAGGGAATAAACAGGGTCGTTTACGATATATCCTCAAAACCACCTTCAACAATAGAGTGGGAATAGAATGAAATCTTATTATGAGCTGTTAAATATTGATGCAGATGCCGATAAAAGGGATATAAAAAGGGCATTTTATAAACTTGCCAAGCAGTATCACCCTGATCTTTCCAGTAAAAAAGGCATGTTCCTCAAAATACTCAATGCTTACGAAACGCTGATTGATGATAACAAGAGGAAACTATATAATTTAAAGAATACACGCATAAAACCCGGGATAGAGAGAGTCCTTCCAAAAAACAGGGTTTCATTTGCCCTCTCATTGCAGGACCTGGTAGATTTGAGATGTTTTTACCGGAAAACTACAGTAAGACGGTCCGGGCATTTTAAACCAAAGGGGTATGATGTCAGTGTATACCTTACAAATTCTGAACTGACGGACGGGTCGATAGTAAATATTGACATTCCGGCCCATGTTGTCTGTCCGGTTTGCGGGGGAAACAGGGTTTTTTGCAGCCTCTGCTCCCATAAGGGGCAAATATTAAAAGCTGTGCCGGTACCGGTCACTATTCCGCCGGACCTTGAAGATGGCGAGATCTTTTCTGTGCCCCTGAGGAAGTTAAAGCAGAAAAAGTACGCCTATTTCATGGTTGAAGATCTTTATGTGAAAATTAAAATATTTCAGGAATAATTACATGCAATCCGGATTACATAAAAATACAGAAGGGCATGAAGAAAAATTTGGATTCTTTAAAAGATTATTTGGAGGAAGGGACCCTGTTAGAAAAAGAGCAATCAGGATATTAAAAAAAGAGCTCTCTTCCGCCAGGATGGACCTTTTTAAGATAAAACAGGATATTATATTAACGCCGATTGCCAAAACGCTCTTTGAAATTTATAAGTACACCTATCCACTCAAACAGTTTATTACTATGGATAAAAAATCAAAACGGTTTCCGCCTTCATTTGAGGAGGGCTTCATACTGTGCTTTCATCAGCCTGAAGCACTCGAAGTTTATAAAAAACTGAATGAAGAATATATAAAAAAACTCGTCACAAAACATGGAGTTCAAAAAACCGCGAATCATGTTAATAAACAGTTAATCGAATACTTTGATTACTTTGACGGGGAAACAATACATAAGATAAACAATATCTTTTCAAATTTTCTCTATTTCGCAAGATTCACACACTTTGATTTTTTCCCGATTCTGCGTGAATTTGATCCAAAACTAGAGGAGGCAAACTTTATCAGGAAACCCTCATTCTCCCCGGCGGAAGGCGCTTTTTTGAGAAATGATCTATATAAGCTGCACAAGGCGCTCTACACCTTTGACGCGGATGAAAAGCTTGACCAGGCTTTTAAAATTTTTACTGATATTAAGAACTTTGAACCTATCAGCAAAAATAACTACAATAAGCTGAAAAATTTAATTGCCGGCCTTCAGAAAAACAACTACATCTCCCTGATTATTCGCGCGATTGATAAAAGCCTTGCTCCGGTACAAATTGAAAGACCTTCAACGTTTGATGCCTTCGGTTTTTATTCTTTTAAAAAGAAAGGTGACATCCAGGCGGTTCTGAATACCATCAAAAAAACCATGAAGGAACAGTCAGTCAGCTCAATTATCACTCAGCTGTTTGAAGGGGCTGCTGTCACGCAGGTAAAAAATTACACCGACTTGAAGAACGATCAGCTCCAGAACCTCGGGCTTCCGGTTTTCAGTTACGTGAAACCTCTTAATTATGCAAAGGCTTTTATTACAGATAAATACAAGGCCTATATCAGCAAAGTGATAAATGAGCTTATAATCAGCGGGATCTTTATTAACAAGGGAATATTAAATGATCTTTCAAACAGTTACTACGCCTTAAATAGTCATTTGCACAATATCACGGCATTCGATAATGACCTGGACTCCGAAGGTCCCAGCGGCAAAACAATAAAAAGGCTCCTTCATTCTGTTAAAAGGGAGAAGAGCGCGAGAAAGATTCTTGAAAAAACAATTAATAACGTAAATCTGAAAGCAAAGGTGATTATAGATGAAAAAGTGGTAAATATAAAAGAGATGGCATACTGCTTAAAGAATATACTGGAAGATTATAAACTTAAAACTCCTAAAATTATTTCCAATATAAAAAAAATTCGCTCGGGCAGCAATAAGCAATTCATCGAAGAATTAGTTAAAACCTATAAAGATATTTATCTATTTCTCAAACTCATCAGTAACTATGTTTCTATCAGTGTAACAAGAGCTGAAATTGAAACAGAGAAAGCCGGTATAAAGGAGAAATAAAATGACCAGAAAAAACAAGCATATATTCATCGGTATTGTGCTGATTATTGTAAGCATCATTGTGATCTATTTCAATCTGCAGGAATTCGAAGGAGGATTTGATAAATTATGGCCCGCTATTATTCTCCTCTTTGGAATGGTTCTTTACATTTTTTACTTTTCAACAAGAAAGAAAAAGAACCGGCTCTTCATCATCTTTCTCGCGACCCTTATTGCCATATCTTCGGTCACTCTCTTTGTTCTCACCTTCACCTCATTTGAGCATATAAAATATCTCTGGCCCGGATTTCTCTTTGCCTTCGGCATGAGTATTCTTTCACTGTATTTCTTCGGGAAAAAGAAGAAGGGCACGGCACTGCTCGCGACACTCATAATTTCCTTCTCTCTCCTGGTATGGATAATTTACTCCTTAGAATCCCAGTTCGGGCTTGTAATCGGAGTTACTATGCTGATCCTGGGAGCCGCGTTTTTCACAAGAGGGCTCAGCAGGGAGAGTAAACTGGAACAACCCGCGATTTCTGCCGATGAACCTTCTACCGATGGAGAGGAAAAAACAGCCGTTGAGAATCATGAAGAGAAGGCCGAAAACAAGGATTAAGTAAACGAACCATAAAAAGGAGCATTTATGTGCGGAATAGTGGGGTACATAGGGAAAAACCGTGCGGTTCCCGTATTGATCGACGGGCTGAAGAGACTTGAATACAGGGGTTATGACTCTGCCGGTCTTGCCTTTTTCGAAAACAGCGGCCTTATTATAAAAAAGACAAAAGGTAAAGTTCGGGACCTTGAGGAGCTATTAAAAAACAGCTCTTATTCAGGGACTGCCGGAATCGCGCACACCAGGTGGGCGACACACGGGGTTCCTAACAGAATAAACGCCCATCCCCATACGGACTGCAGCGGTGAAATTACAATTGTACACAACGGGATAATTGAGAATTATTCCGCTCTTAAAAAATACCTCGAGAACAGGGGCCATGTTTTCAAGAGCGACACCGACACAGAGGTAATTGCCCATCTCATCGAGGAGAATTACAGCGGCAGTCTTTTCGATACCCTTCCCGCCGCACTCGCCGAAGTTGAAGGCACCTACGGCCTCGCTGTCATCTCAAAAAAGGAACCCGATAGAATATTTGCCGCGCGTAAGGGAAGCCCCCTCCTTATCGGAAAAGGCAAAGACGAGTTCTTTATAGCATCGGATGTGGCGGCAATTCTTCGTTATACCAATGAGATTATATACATCGAAGATGACGAAATCGTGGAACTTAAACGTGACGGGTTCAGTGTAAAAAGCACGTCTAATAAAAAAGTATCAAAAAAGGTACAGCAGATATCGTGGAACCTCGATATGATCGAAAAAGAGGGATTCCCCCATTTCATGCTCAAAGAAATCTTTGAGCAGAAAACCTCTCTTCGAAACACCCTGAGAGGGCGGCTCAACCACGAAGAAGGAACAGTCAGGCTTGACGGTCTTTTAGAATACACAAACCAGCTGAAGAACTCATCCAGGATTATTATAACTGCGTGCGGCACCTCATGGCACTCCGCGCTCATTGGCGAATATCTGATCGAAGAGTTAGCGGGCATTGCGGTTGAGGTGGAGTACGCATCGGAGTTCAGGTACAGGAGCCCTATCATTAACGAGGGTGACATCGTGTTTGTAATAAGCCAGTCAGGAGAAACCGCGGACACCCTGGGAGCGATGAAGGAGGCAAAACGGAAAGGCGCCATAGTCCTCGGGATCTGTAATGTTGTCGGAAGCACCATAGCCCGTGAAAGCGATGCCGGAGTGTACATACACGCCGGACCGGAAATTGGAGTTGCTTCAACAAAAGCTTTCACATCACAGGTACTGGTTCTTGCCATGATCGCGCTCATGCTGGGAAGAATGAAAAACCTCCCGCTCGAAAGCGGGATAAAGATAGCAAAAGCACTTGGTGAGATTCCCGATCTTGTTGAAAGAGTTTTAAAGAAAGACAAAGAGATAAAGGAGATAGCACTAAGCCTGTCAAAACACAGCAACGCGCTCTATCTCGGGAGGGGGTACAACTTTCCTGTTGCTCTTGAGGGAGCGCTTAAACTCAAAGAAATATCCTACATCCACGCTGAGGGATACCCGGCTGCTGAAATGAAACACGGGCCCATTGCTTTAATAGACAAAAATATGCCGGTTATTGTTATTGCCACGAAAGATGCCGTATACGAAAAGATCATGAGCAATATCGCGGAAATCAAGGCAAGGAACGGAAGTGTTATATCCATTGTCACCCGGGGTGATGAAAAAATAAAAGAACTTTCGGACGGCATTTTTGAAGTCCCTGAGACAATGACATTCCTGTCCCCGATCGTAAATGTCATTCCGCTCCAGCTTCTCGCGTATCATGTAGCCATGGAGAGGGGATGCGATGTCGACCAGCCGCGCAATCTCGCGAAAAGCGTCACCGTGGAATAGCCGCAGTCAAATCTACCATAAATGCACTGATCCATTCTGGTTTTATCTCACGAAAAGTGTCACCGTGGAATAACCTGCTAGTAATTTGCAACAAACCAGTCGATTAGCCGGCGTGCTATGCTCACCTTATCCGGGATCCCGGGAAGATCATCCGCCGAAAACCAGCCGGCGTCTGTGATCTCATTTTTATCTATAAATATTTTTCCACCGGCATATTCGGCTGTAAACGCGACCATTAGAGAATCCGGAAAGGGCCAGGGCTGGCTGCCGAAATATCGTATATTCTTCACTTCAATACCGACTTCTTCCATGATTTCTCTCTTCACACATTCCTCCAGTGTTTCTCCTGATTCCGTGAATCCGGCAATAACACTGTACAATTTAGAAGGGAAGCGGCCGGCGTGCGCGAGAAGTATACGTTTACCCTTTATCACTGCTGTTATTGTTGCAGGGGACAAACGGGGATAACATCTTAAACCGCATTTTACGCACACCTTTGCATGCTCCGTATGCACTGTTTCCGTGGAATTTCCGCAGCGGCCGCAAAACTGGTGGTTCTGATCCCATTTCATAATCTGTATGGCGCGGCCGGCAATCCGGAAAAGGTCATCCCCCAATGGTACAAATATCTGCCGCAGTCCATGAAAAGACATGCCTTCAGGTGCCTGAACATCTTTTTTCAGCTCCGCTGAATAGCAGGGGCGTTCATCAAGGGTGCCGATATACTGGGTTCGGACCGGTTTCAGGTTAAAAGAGCTTAAATCATTGATATATGGAATAATAGTTCTCTCATCAGCCATTTTAACCAAAAGCTCATCGTTACGGAACGCAAACCAGAACGCGAGCCCGGTGTTCTTTGATGGCGGTACCTTCGCGGGTATAAAATTCACAGAAAATCCCCTTTAGCCTCAAATTTTTGCCATAGATGGCAAAACAGATTCCCGCATTGCTCAATCGGGATCAAAGTCAGCAACTAGCTTAACCATAATTTTTAACTTTATGAATGTCAAGTTTTGTATAATATTAACATCTATAGCCTATGATGACATCAGGAATCATTGTCACGTTGTTTTTGAGAAGGCATTAAACATGCTGACAAGAAGTCTTGAAAAGGCAAAGGCCGCCTTTAAAATAGGGGATGCTGAAGCCAGCAGAAAAGTACATCTGTAAAGCGGATGGAAGAAAAAATGGAACCCACCAATACCTATAAAAAAATAAAGGAGTATCTGGAGAATAATTCTGTCCGGTTTCGGGAAATTCATCATGAACCAACCAGGACCTCCGAGGAGTCGGCAATAGCGAGAGGCGAGGATATCAGTATCGGCGGCAAAGCGATCCTTCTGAAAATAAATGATTCCTTCAAACTTTTTGTGTTGAGCGCGTCCAGGAAACTGAATTCTTCAAAAATCAAGGAATATTTTCATGTAAAAAGGACCCGCTTTGCAACGCAGGAGGAACTTCTAAAAATCACAGGGCTGGTGCCGGGCTCTGTCCCCCCTTTCGGTTCACCTATCACAGATCTGGAATTGTATGTTGATCTGTCCATAACAGCTAATGAGCGCATAGCATTTAACGCTGGATCTTTAACCGATTCAATTGTAATGAATGTCAGAGATTATTTAGCCATTTCATCTCCTGAAGTCTTTGATTTTTCCGGCTAATACTTCTTGAAAATTCAGGCTGTCCCTTAACATATAAAATGGTTCTTTAGATACAGAAGGTGGTGCCAGGGGCCTGTGTATTTTATAAATACGGTTTGATACGCCGGGCCACCTGATGACAGGCACGACTTAGAAAAGTTAAATCCTCATCTGTGTGGGCAGTTGAAACAGCCCCATGGCCTTTCAGCATGTGCACATTCTCCAATAATAACGCCAATTCAACAATGTCTCGGCTGAGTACGGAGTCACAGACAGACGGATCAAATATACTTTCCGGGTTCTCAAGTGAAACATCATCTTTATAGGGAAAATGAAGCGTGACCATTGAACTTCCCGGCACCATATCATTACCGTAACCTGTGCAGAGCGCAAAGATCCCCTCTTCCATAAATGCGGACTCCATTGTTCGCCGCGCATTTTCGCCCAATTCCGCGAGACGCGGATAAACCCTGTCCTCATTTTCACTAAGGTATGTCATCATTGTTTTAGCTGCCAGTAAAGAAGCGGGATGCGCTGAGTAGGTTCCTCCTGAAAACTTCACCCTGTTGTTTTTCTCAATTCCCACCAGGCTCATGATATCATCCCGGCCTGCCACGGCAGCCAATGGCATGCCGCCGCCCATGATCTTACCAAATGTTGCCAGATCCGGCTGTATCCCGTACAGGGCGCCCAGGTTCCCGGCATGAAAACGAAAACCGCTGACCACCTCATCGAATATTAACATTGTTCCGTACCGGTCAGTCAATTCCCTGCAGCTTTGTAAATATTCTTTTGAAGCAGGAATGAGTCCCCCACTCCCTAAAAACGGCTCGATAATCAAACAGGCAAGCCGGTCGCCGTATTTTTTAAACTGATCTTTTAACATATCTATGTTATTAAATTGTGTTATGATAATTTCATCAGTTACAGCCGCCGGAATGCCCTCGCTCTCCACGTAATTATAACCACCTTCGCTGTCGGCGTGATACTTGATGCCCTTGAGCCCCCATGGCTGAGCGCCATGCCACCCACCGCCTGCTTTCATTATAAAATTACGCCCGGTAAAAGAACGTGAGAGAAAATAAGCGTACATTGTTGCCAGTGAACCGCTGGTTGTAAACCGGACCCGTTCAGCCCCTGTTTGCCTGCACAATATCTTAGCTGTTTCAAGCTGTAATTGATCCGTAAAGCCTGACTGTAGACCGAAACCCCTCTGAAAGGCTTTAGAGAGCTCTTCTGTGATAAAATCAGGATTGTGTCCAAGAATATTGCTCATGTGTCCCTGCCAGAAATCCAGGATATCGTGGCCATCTTCATCTCTGACCCAGGCGCCTCCTGCAGAAATTATACGCGGCGGGAAGGGTTGGATTAAACGTAATGCGTGACTGCCTCCATCCACCAGGTATTTTTTTGCCCTTTTATTTAATGAAGCGGATTTCGGCGATTTTTTCGTATATTCCGCCTGAAGTTCTTCTAACAATTTACTGAAATCTCTCTTTTTCATAAATATGCCCCATACAAGCTGCATTACCGTCAACGCGACTAGTATTTCTTAAAAATGATCCTGTAAATACTCTGCAGGCTTTTTTCGATAAAATCAGGCATTTTCTGCTGAATTTTTCCGGGATGAATAAAAAAGCAGTCCCCAAGAAGAGTGGTCCTGAATAGATAAATTCCACTCCCGATAGTATATGTCCTGACAGAATCAATTTGATTTGTATCAAGGATCGTTACGTCTCTGAATTCATAGGGACTTCTGCGGAGCTCCGTGAATCCCATGTACAGATTCCCATCCCCTTTTCTTTCAAAGGTATCAATAACCTTGATCCAGTAATCAGCGGAAATTTCAGGAGGGGTCACTATTGTGTTTATCGGAAAAGTATTTTCAACAGACCTGTCAAACCAGTAATCTGTAACCGCGATTGCCCTGCTGAATGGAATTCCCAGCCTTTTACAAATATCTGTGTAAAGCTTACCAAAAACCTGTTTTTTATTTTCTTCCTTTGTTAACCGTGTTATGCCCGTTACAGAAGATATCCCGTCAACCAGATCAAGAATTTCAGGATATGCTTTTACCTTTTCATCAATATTCGGGCTCGCGGATGTGATTATAAATTTATACTTGTTCACACCTAAATCTTTATTTAACTGTTTATAATGCCTTAAAAATCGAACGGCCTTTTCCCTTAACTTAAACTTCTCAAGCTGTCTGTCGTAAACTTCAAGTGTGCCATCCCAGTCAAGAAAAATAAAAATCGCGTTTGAATGATCCTGTACCCAGCCGCCGTGAAGCTGGTGAAACCTGTAAGGATTGTCCGCAATTTTTGAGCTTTTCATAAACGCATCCGATATCTCATCCATCCCTTTCCCTTCCATGAGCCCTGACATTGCATGATAAAAAAAGGCCTCCCCCACAAATGAGTTATTAAAATATCTGTCTGACTCAAAACTCAGCTCATCAACGCTCATACAGGAACATTTTTCAAGGAGTTTCTCAAGATCATCCACATGGCCGACTGCCTGTACCTTGTGCATTTCCAATGGGGCGTCATCCACCGAAATTTTAGTGGAAATGTTATACTTGCTGAAAAAATCAGAGTAATCCCTGCCGAATTTATCCAGGTTCATTTTCTTTGCCATACTATAAACCTAAAAGAGAATAAACGATGTCTCTGACCACACCGTCAGTTTCAAGACGCTCGAGAATCTGATCAAGCTCGCTGGGAGAGCCTGCCAGAAAAAAGGTCCATTCAGATGCCTTAACATCCACCTGCTCACAGGTCAGAAAAGCTGTTTCACCCGCGACATCACGGGGTATCAGGCGCCTGTTAGTACGGATTATGGCCGATTTTCGAAGACTCTGGGACTCGTAAGGCCGCTCCTCCAGCCTGATTACCTTGCCAAGCCTTTTCACCTTCCTGACCAGTATGTCCTTCTCTTTCTCGGTGCAGTTAAAGGTTAATACCACACTCCCGTCTACAGAAGCTTTCTCTTCGAACCCGTGGCCCACGACTGTATCGATGCTGATACCCTCATTGCTGAAAGCGGACGCGATGCTTGTCAAAGCCCCGGCACGGTCCAACACATGCGCCCTGAAAACCCATTTACGTTTCCCCTGTTTACTCATGTCTCGATTCTCCATATTTCAGGAACCTGTCCTCTTTTATTTAACTGCCGGCCCCCCCGGACCTGAAAGATCTTTACTAATCTCCAGGCATTGACAGATTTTTACTGATTTCCCCGGCCTGACAGGTTTTTACCGATCTCCCGTGCCAGTGCGGACATCTCTATTGAGCCTTCCAGCACAATAACAGGCGCCAGCCTGCCGGCCCTGCGCCTCACTGCTGTCTTTATCATAGGGTCCCGGACAAGCCCTCCGGTCAGAACAATGGCCTCCACGTCGCAGCCTGCGGCCGCGAACATCCTCCCCACCTCTTTTGAAATTTCATATGCCAGGGCATCTGCAACCTTTTGAAAACCTTTTTCGCCTTTATGCAGCTGCTTCTCATCCGCCTCTATGCACTGCCTTCCCGCGTATTCCGGAACTTTCCCGGACCTTTTCAGCTCTTCCACAAGCTCGCTGTAGAACAGATTCCCTGTACAGTACATTGTTATGAGGTCGCTGACATTTTGATTCCCATCCCTTTTGACGGATAACGGCCCGCAACCAGGAACAGCGGGGCTCACATCAATTATCTTACCCCTGCTTACCGCGGCCGCCGTAAAACTCTCGCCCAGATATGCTACAACAAGATTGATGTCATCCACAGGCCTGCCGGTCTCTTCCGATGCCTCCTTTGCTGCTGTAAGTATGTGAAAGTAATCAGTGCCGCCCTGACACAATGACTGAGGATATTTAACAGGTTCAGCACCTGCGGCGGATTTACCGTCAATATTGGGAATTACCGCAAAGGCAGGCACTTCGAACTTCTGTGCCAGTGCAGCGGCAACCGGTATACTCATACCCCTAACTCCGGATTTCCAATGAAGCTCCTGCACGGATGAAATAAAGTTACTATCAATATTAATCTTACCATCCTGTTTTTCAGAGACAGGGTAGGTGCCGCCTCGAATTCTTCTACCGGGATCGGGCAGCTTCAGCTCCCTTACAGCAACAGCATCCACCTCTATATGGTCCCACTGATCGAGCGTACGGATGACAAGCCCCGCCATATCTTCAGCCTGTGCCTGTTCAGACATATCTTCGCTTACTTCAGCATGTGCCTGTCCAGACATATCTTCAGTCCGTGCCCGTTCAACTAAAGATTGTAACACAACTTCGGTTTCATTGATACATCTTTCATTCTCATATAGGGCAATTTTTATTGATTTTGAGGTCAGGCTAACTGTTAGGATCCTGTAAATCTTTTCCCTAATTCTTCTTTCCGCGGGTATCCTTCGCGTGTCTTTCCGGCCGCTTCGCTGCACGTAGATGCTGCACAGTGCGATTGATTCCAGGCGTGTCTGCAGGGAATCCGCACGGGAAAGTATTATATAAGGGACGGGAAACCCCACCGTTATACCGGCAATTGAAGCCTGTCCATATTTTACCATCGAAGAAATAGCCTTATACAGGATGTTAGCGGAGTCGATTCCCGGACAGACCAGTATGTCCGCGTTACCTGCAACTTTACCGGCCGCAGCCCTATCGGGCAGACCCTTAATGGCAACAGAAGCCGGATCAGTCGCCAGGTCAAAGGAAAGAGGGCCGTAAACATCAGCATCGGGCCACGTACGTTCACTCAACTTTGAACCCAGCCAGGTCGATTGAAGTGAAGCAATCTGTTTTTCATTTGCCGAAAGGATGGCAACGCGCGGCCTGTCTATCCCCATCACCACCTGCGCTACATTAACCGCGTTTCGGACCAGGTCAGCCATTCGCCCGAAATTGCATACGGTGGTGACCCCGGCATCGGTCAGTATAACCGGCCGGCCCCCCGAGATCGGGTCCGCGTCGAAAATCGATACAAGACTTACAGTGGATCGCACAGCAAGAGTAAGCATGTGCCGGTTGAGCACGGGTGTGGAAATATCTCCCTTGAGAACAATATCAACGACGCCATCCCCGATAAGTTTAACTGTGGCAGCGGCAACCTCTTCGTCGTTTTCTGAATGCACTATGTCCCTGGGACTGACTTCAATTCCTACATCGTCCAACGCCCTGTTGATCCGCTCCTTATTGCCGATTAAAATGATCCGTTCAACTATCCCGTGATCCCGTGCCGATTCTACAAGCCGCAGATCCTCGATACGGTCTCCACCGGCCACAGCCACAGCCGATGCAGTCATATTTCCCGCTATTTCAACAAGGTCGGTTACCGAGTTCAGCCTGGGCACCGGACCTCTGCCCGATTGCTTGCCATACGCAGGCATATACGATCCGCTCCTTTCCATGTTGTGTTTGAAATGTATTAATTACAGGGATGAGAGTCAAGTTAGGGGTATGATATGATGCTGATAAAAATCGCCTGCTATTACGTTTATCCCGGCTCGCAGTTGTTGTAATCCTGCAAAAGGTACTGTTCGCAAATGAAACAATAACCCGGCGATAAATTTTACTTGCGATTCAACCCGGTATAGATTAGTATTTTGATTAAAAGCAGCTATTGCCACAGGGTAAAATATTTTATTTGCTATCATTAAAAAAATATAGGCGGTTAATTCAGGATGGCTGGACGTTTTTTTGAAAACAGGGTAGCTGTAATAACCGGTTCAAGCCGCGGAATAGGAAGGGCAACTGCCTATGCTCTGGCAGAGGCCGGCGCCAGTGTGGTCCTGAATGGAAGAAATACCGGCAGATTGGAAGAAACCCGAAAGAAAATGGCAGCCGAAGGCCACACTGTCATTGCCGTACCGGGAGATATAACCTCTCCTGAAGAAAGCCGTAATCTTATTGAAAAGGCCTACACTAAGTTCGGCCGTATCGATATACTGATAAATAATGCCGGAACAATAATAAGGGGTAAATTTGAGGATATCCAGACGGATATCCTCCGCAAAGTTATTGAAGGAAACCTCCTCGGCCCTGTATTTACTTCGAGGTTCGCCCTCCCGTATTTGAAAAAGACAGAGGGGAGCCTTATCTTCATATCCAGTATTGCGGGCCTGAGGGGCCTTCCCATGGCTTCTCCATACAGCGCGGCAAAAATGGGACTCACAGGACTGGCCGAATCTCTTAGAATCGAGCTGGCAGGTTCGGGGATGCATGTCGGAATCATCTATATCAGCTTCACCAAAAACGATCCCGATAAAAAGGTACTATCTGCCGACGGTTCCCTTATTCCGGTAAATCCTTCCTTTCAGATTCCCCAGGAAAGGGTAGCCAGGTTAATCCTGAAAAGTATTAAAAAAAGAAGGT
>DAOVJS010000088.1 GCA_030673105.1 Spirochaetota bacterium | reverse complement strand
CATCCAGCAGGAAGGCGAAGCTTTTCGTTGAAGAGGTATCAAGTACAATCTTTTTAAAATAAATTAAATTCTTTATAAACCCGGGTATGTTAATGAACTTAAAAGTAACACTTGAATCATATTTTTTATGCTCGATAAGCTCAATTCTACTTTTTCCGATTTCAATATCTTTATCAGTTATCCTGACCCGGTTAATATTTTGAAAATTCAACTCTTTCAAAACCACATTTACCGGACCGTTTCCAACATCTTCAGTTACAAAGGAGACAAGTCTTCCATTCCTTACGTAATTAACAGCCTTTGAAAACCTGGATAGAATTTTATATAACCCGGGCCTTATACAATCTCCAAACCCGATAAGTTCATGTATTCTGTCTATGCTTTTTTCACCTCCGCTGTTTCTTAACCGCAATCTTTACAGCATCCCTTATCGCTTTATACCCGGTACACCGGCAGATATTTCCAACCAGCCCCTGGGTTATTTCTTCATCAGTTGGATCCGGATTTTCCTCTAGCATTGCTTTTATTCTCATGATAAAGCCCGGGTTACAGAAGCCGCACTGTGTCGCGCCCGCTTCAATAAATGCCTGCTGAATAGGATGCAGCTCGCCGTCTTTCATCAAACCCTCAATTGTCCAGATCTCGGCATTTTCCATCCTGTTCGCGAGAAGAAGGCACGAGTTTACCGCCTTTCCGTTCCAGATAATAGTGCAGGCTCCGCAGTCCCCTGTGCCGCACCCTTCCTTTGTACCCATCAGGTGTAAAACATCTCTAAGCACATCAAGGACCGACGCGCATGGGTCAGCGTAAAATGTTCTTTGCCTTCCGTTAATTGTGCACTTAATATCTCTCTTCATTATTTACCTCCCTTTGCCATTGACCAGGCATCCAGTACAGCTTTTTTCACCGCGATCCGGGTGATCTTTTTACGGTACGCTGCTGATGCCCTTACGTCATCGATATACGACGCGTCCTTTTCAGCGGCTGCCTTTCCCGCTGATTCTGCAAGCCGGGAAGAAAACGTCTTACCTTCCAATATTTTCCGGGCGTTCTCTGCTAAAAGAACCGTTGCCCCCACAGAGCCGAGCGCAACCCTTATCTTGCCGACCTTATTAGCATCCGGTATTATTAATGCGGCAGCACCTACTATAGCTATGTCCATCTCTTTTCGCAGGGTATGCTTTACATAGCTTGCTCCATAAGCGCCGGGAATAGCGGGTATTTCAATCTCAGTTACAACCTCAGCCCTTTTTAACCCGGTAATTCCAGGGCCGCGGAAAAAATCCTTCAACATCATTTCCCTGTCGCCATCAGGACCTTTAATCTTGATTACGGTATCAAGAGCTGCCAGCACATTAGTGAAATTCGCGCACGGAGAAGCGTTGCAGATGTTCCCTCCAATTGTGGCAAGCTCAATTGTCTGAGGGCCGCCCAGGTGAATTGCCGCATCCACAAGGATAGGGAGCTCCTTTTTTAGCAGCCCGGATGTGCTGATATCCTTTGCCGTGGTTGTAGCACCTATCTGAAACCCCTTTGCCCGGGAACCTTTAATATAGTTTAACGGCAATTTTATTATATCAACAATATTAGCGGGCTGAATAACACCCTCCCTCAAGCTGATAATTAGGTCCGTTCCCCCGGCAATTATCGCAGCGTCTTCTCCCTTTCTATGTAAAATATTTATTGCCTCTTCAACTGTTTCTGGTTCAAATATTTCTTTAGCGAGCGGAGCTACCATTATCTTACCTCCTTAGGAGATTTTTTCTCCAACGCATCCAGGATTTTTTCAGGAGTAAGCGGCATGCTGTAAATCCTTACTCCAAGAGCGTCCGCCACAGCGTTCGCTATTGCGGCGGCGGGGCAGGCCATTGCAGGCTCTCCTACTCCCTTCGCTCCAAAAGGTCCATCCGGATGGGGCTGGGTTTCCACAGGTATGGAAATCATCTCATCAGGGCAGTCTCCAATTGTAGGCATCTTATAGTCATGCATGTTGGCATTCATCACCTTACCTTCCCTGTTTATTAAAACCTCCTCAAAAAGCGCGGAACCGAGGCCCTGGATCGCCCCGCCATTTATCTGCCCCTGCACCATCTTCGGGTTAATCGCTTTTCCGACATCATTCGCGGAAACAAACCTCACAACCCTTATGTTTCCTGTTTCTGTGTTTACCTCGACTTCGGCTATCATGGCCGCGAACATCCAGAAGGCGGAAGGTTTTCTTCCCTGCCCTGTTTCCGTGTCAAGAAAGGAGCCGTCCTCAACAGTGAAAACACCATAACCGATAACCGGTCCTCCGTACTGGCCTCCCTCTTCATTGAATACGCCAAGCGAAACTGCTGAAAAGGGAATCGATTTATCCGGATCACTGAGAGAATATATTTTTCCGTCCCTTGTAGCAAGATCTGATTCCGGAATATGAAGGACCATTGAACCGTAGTGCAGGATCTTTCTTCTCAAGTCCAGGCCGGCCCTGATGGTTGAATTGCCGTTAAAAAAGGTTTTACTGCTCGCTGCTGTCTGCCATCCATAACCGCTGTAATCAGTATTTATCGGCACTACAGTTATTTTATCGATACCGATCCCTAAAACATCAGCCAGTATCTGAGCCATTACCGTGTTGGAACCCTGGCCGATATCGACCGCGCTTGTCTCCAGGGTTATCGTTCCATCTTCATTCAGCTTTACAATATCCGCAGTGGGTACTGTGTGAACTGTAAACTTGTGCATGACCGCGATGCCGCGGCCCCTCTTTATCCCGTCATTTTCGCTTTTTTTAGTTTCACGACCCGCCTTTTCGTTAACCAGATTAATGCAATCTTTAAGAGCACAGGACCTGAGCCTCTGGCCGGTAGCGTTTTCCATGCCTCTTTCAAGAGCGTTTTTAAGCCTGAATTTAACGGGATCAAGCCCAAACTTGTCCGCTATAATATCCATGTCCTGCTCATAGCAGAAGGTTGTCTCTGAGCACCCGAACCCCCGGTAAGCGGTGGCAACAAGTTTATTGGTGTAAATTGCGTAAGAGTCGATCCAGATGTTCGGTATATCATAGGGACCGGCAGACATGTAGCCCGCACTTCTTGCCACTGAAACTTCATAATCAGCGTAAGCACCTGCGTCCCAGTAAAGCGTGACTTTACGCGCGATAATTTTACCATCCTTGCTTACGCCTGTCTTATAATACCCGACCAGGGCCTGCCTGGTGTAAACAGTCTCCCATTCCTCTCTCCTTGAAAGGACCATCTTAACAGGCCTGTACTCACACTTCTGCGCTATCGCTGCCGCCCTTATTTCAATATTACCGGATATTTTACCCCCGAAACCGCCCCCGACTGCAGTGTGCACCACAGTTATTCTGTTCATAGGCAGGCCTATCGCAGTTGAGAGCATTTCACGGAGCAGAAAAGGCCCCTGTGTGGTTGATTGAACAGTCAAACGTCCGTCCGGGTCATATTTGCAGACACAGGCGTGTGTCTCGATATTGCCGTGATATATCGGGGGGATGGTAATCCTGCTTTCAACTACATAATCCGCTTCTGCAAAACCCTTTTCAACATCACCCTTACGTACTTTAAGATGATTGGGTATGTTGGTCCCTTTCTTGAAATTAAAAAAACCCGCGTAACCCTTGTAGGTGTGCATGTTTGGGTGGATTATGATTTCTTTCGATTTAAACGCTTCTTCGGGGTTTAAAATATGAGGCAGAACCTCGTATTTTATTCTGACCAGGCTTGCGGCTTTTTCGGCTGCCTCCTCTGTTTCGGCAGCTGCCGCACCGATTGGATCCCCGACATATTTTGGATGTTCCGTAAAAGCTACCTGATCGTGCACGTACGTCCCGAAATGAAGTTCAGGAAAATCCTTGTAGGTGACAATGGCCACGACACCTTCAACCTTTAAAGCCTCACTTAAATCTATATCCTTCACAACAGCATGAGCATACTCACTGCGGATCATCACCGCGTAAAGCATGCCGGGAAGATTGATATCTGCAGCATATTGTGTCGCGCCGGTAACTTTATTAACAGACCTGACGTCTGTTATATTTTCGCCCACATACTTTTTTACACTCACAATATACACCTCCTATTTATTTAAACCCTCTGTTTTCATCATTTTATTTATCATCAATTTTGTGTTTAATAAATTTAATATATCGACAATTTTTCATACATTTTAATTACCTATTAATAACCGGTTTATTTTTTCCTTAATAAAGTTTCTAAAAGTATATTACTTGCGGCGCCTAATTTTTGAGAAATTTCCACTGCCGCCTGTTTAACCATCTGTCCATATTCATCAATCTTTTCATCACTGACAACCCTGCTTTTCAAGGCCGCAACTGCGCATGAGGCGATAACCCTGTTATGAATATCAAAAACCGGCGCTGCGATTACAATAATGTCTAAATCGTATTCCTCCCTGCTCACACCATAACCCCGCTCTCTTGTAACTTTAAGAATTTCACGTATATCGTTTTTATCCGTAATTGTGTTTTCTGTGTATTTCTTTAATGTGAACTGCTGTATAAGATTGTCCATCTCTTCGGGCTGGAGAAAAGCAACTATCGCCTTACCCGAACCTGTACAGTGAGCTGGTACAGTTTTACCAACTGTAATTTTTATATGCGCGTCATAGTAACTGGGCTCCCAGTCAGCGACAATGATGTTCGTTCCTCTCAAAATAGCCAGAAAGGCGGATTCACCGGTTTCATCCCTGAGGCGTAACAGGTAGGGGCGGCATACATTTAAATAGCTCAGTTTCCTTAGCACTGACCCTGTCATTTCAAGTATTTTCACTGAAAGTTTATACCGTTTGGTTTCCGGGTCCTTTTCCAGAAAGCCCCATTTCTGATAAGCCTGAAGTATCCTGTAAATAGTGGACCTGTTCAACTGTGATATCTCTTCAAGTTCTTTTAATGCTAACTCATCTTTTTCGAAAAACTGCGAAAGAACAAATAGAGCCTTATCCAGCACCTTGACGCTGTCAGTTCCCATTTAATGATACTCCCGTAAAAACCACTAAACTTTGATATGAAATACATCCATTATTTCGTATGGTAAACAATATATTCATAATATGAACAAATAATTAATAAATTTTACCTTTTTTGAAACATTTGTCAAGATTTTTTTAAAAAAAGCAGCAACCGAAACGAGGCCCTGATGACATTCCAGAACTCTTTTGGTGCACTGAATCCAGCCCGGCAGCTCTGATACAAAAGGTTGGAAATGAATAGGGAGTGTAATCTTGACTGACTTTAATTGAGGTTGCGGGACAACATCAATTATCATCCGGGAACAATCTCATCGATAGATAACCCAACATAATTATTACTGCGATAAACACAACTGATTCTTTAAGCTTCTTCTGAGATATTTCTCCATAAATATTTTTATTTTATATCAAGCTAATTGAAATTTGGTCTGATTATATATCCACAGGCATCAAAATAGAAATAAACTTTAATTTACCCTCCCGCAGTTATTGAAAAACTCCAGATTCTGATAGCATATTCGGGACAAATATCCGCACAATCTACGCACGCGGTACATCTTCCCTCGTCAAAGCAAACAGCAAAGTGCTCAACCCGCCTGTTATAATTATCTGACATCTTTAAGATTTTCTGCGGGCAGGCATCAATACACTTTTCACAGCCCGTACACGCTTCAAGATCAATCTCCGGTTTTCCTCTTGCCATCGTCATTTTCCTTAATCACCGATTTTCGCGCAGGCTAACCGTCACTTTAATATAACAAAGTTCAATCTGAATCTTTCTATTTAAATTAGTTTAAAAGAGGAATAGGTGTCAATAAAATTAGTTTCCTGTGATTACTCATAAAACCACAATTATCTAATATATTTGATGCTATTAGTATAGTAAATTTAATATCAAGTTTTATACAAATGGGCAGAATAAAAAATACGAAGTTCGTCCTGTTTGACTTTTCTTCTGCCGCACATTATCATTTGTAATAAAGGTATAAGGTGACTGACAAGGATTACTTATGAAAACCTCAAATGAAAAGCACTTTGTTTGCCAGCCGACCTCAAAACCAGTGAAGAAAATATATAAAAAGTTATCAATCTCAAGACAATCCAAATGCAGCAACTGTGAAAAGAACCAGAACTGTTACGGCAGCAGGTATTGCCAGCAGAAGTTTAATCCTATTTCTTTTCTACAGAGATGCTCCTGATAAAGCCGGGCACAGAATCATAACCTTCCCGATTCATAAAAAGCCTTCACCGTTCTCCAATTTATTTTTTAACTTTAATTTTAAAAGATAAAAAAGAACAATTGTCGGGATAACAGATAAAATATTAAAAGCGCTTATTAATGAGTAATTGATATTATATCTGTCAATAAACTGGTACAGACCCAGGGGAACCGTTTTTATATCTTCATCAAGAAGAAATATAAGGGCGGAAAAAAATGCGTTCCAGCTTCCATTAAATATTTGTATTGAAGCAGCCGCTAAAGCCGGAAAACTTAAAGGCATTATTATCTTTATTATGATCTTTAAATGGCTGGCTCCGTTTATTAAAGCGTCCTCAAAAAAGTTCTTCTGTATTGATTCAAAATAGCTTACAAAGAGCCATATTATTAAAGAGACCCGTGATGAATGAAAAAGGATCATTGCTAAACGGGTATTTCCCAGCCCCGCTTTTTGGAAAATCAGGTATACAGGAATAATATTTATAATTGAAGGTATAAACTGCGGAACAGTTATAATCGCGAGAAAAAGGTTTTTTAATGGAAACCTGAAAACAGTTAGGCTGTAGGCGGCTGGAATTGATATAGCAAGGGATATTAATATTGTGAACACAGAAATGATAAAACTGTTTTTAAAATAAATCAGGGTATTTTCTTCACGTAAAACATGAATAAAGTTATCGATTCCGGTTATATCCTGGAACAACTTGCCGGGTTCTTTTTCAACAGAAGATGGATTTCTGACGGCTATATCCGCCATCCACAGTAAAGGGCCCAGTAAAAATGTCATCAGAGAAAGAATAAAAAAGAGTATTATTAACTTATGTATGGTTCTGTAAAAGTTATGCAAAAGCTCTGCCCTTTTTTATTTTGAGATATAGATACACAGCGATAGAATATATCAGAAGTATCACTACACTTGCAGCCGACGCCCTGGCAATATTGTGATAAATAAATGCTTCCCTGTAAATGAACATGGTTATTAGTTCTGTCGCGCGCAGAGGCCCGCCGCCGGTCAGAGAAAAAATCAACGTAAAAGCTCTGAAGTTTCTTATCAGAATGATCAATACAGATAAAAGAAAAATCTTCCTCATGATCGGCACATAAACTTTAAAAATAATTGACCTTCTGTTAAGACATTCTATCCTTGAAATATCTATTATATCTTTTGGGATGGTATAAATTCCTGTTTTGAGAATCAGATATATCAGTGGAAATAACCTCCAGGCCTGAGCGAGAGAGATCGAAAGGAACGCGAGCGCAGGTTTTACAAGCCACAACTGAGGTTTGATTTTAAAAATTGATAATAGACTATTTAACCCCCCTGTACCGTCCGTCAAAAGCAAACGCCATACTATAGACACAGAAATCTCCGAAATAGCCCATGGAACAAGAATTATCACGGATATAATCCTGGCAGTTTTCCCCCGGATAAAAAAAGCAGTCAGGACTGCCAGAGCCAGCTGAAAAGTCCCGCTTATCGTTATAAATAGAAAAGTATTGAACAGTGATTTCCAGAAAAAGCGGTCTTTTAACAGCAGAAGGTAATTTTTTAAATACATCAGGTTTATTTCTTTTTTTATCAGTGTCCTGTCTGTAAAACTCAAAATTAGATGATAAATCAACGGTGCCACGTAAAAGGACAGTATAAAAATTAAGGCAGGCAGAAGAAGAATATAGGGTAATATCCTGAATTTTTCTGTTTTATAGTTTATTAGGCTCAATAGCGGTTAATAACCTTTTTTATAGCGTCACCGGTTTTATACTTTTTAATTAATACATAATGTATCGCATCTTGAATTTTCATAACTTCTTTTTTTAACAGAGAAGTTTCCTGATAGGAGTGCGCATGCTCGAGAAGCTGTTCCGCGAAGAAAGAATCCGGCCATTCCTTATTAGCAATACAGCCCAGTAATACTGATTTAAGAACCGGAAGAAAATGTTTTTCTTTCAGTTTTAAAATCATCGACTTTTCAGAGGTCAGCATATCCACGAATTTTAAAGAGACGGCGTTCTTTTTTTCTCCCTTATCAAATACAATAACCGACCAGCCTCCGCAATAGGTGATTGATCTTTGTCCTTTTTTTACAGGCGGAACCGGCAGAACGCCAAAGCTCCCTTCCTTTTCAATACTGTAATATACCCATGACCCTGTAATAGCCATTGTTAGATTCCCGTTTATTAAACCCCTGTATATGTCTTTTCCCAGGTAGGATGGTGTCGCCGGAGGAGATGCTTTGCTCATCAAAACCATCTCTCTAAATAATTCAATAACATTACTTACAGCATCCGAATTGATCGTTAATCCGTTTGTACTGTCAATGGTTCCTCCTGTGCAGAAATACCAGGGAAGAAAGTAATTAATAAAATTAAAAAAATTCCCCGCAGGAAATCCGAAACCCCATACATCCATCTGCCCGTCGCCATTTTTATCGATCGTTGCTTTTTCCGACAGTTCAATCAATCTGTCCCAGTCCCAGGTACCTTCGCTGTATTCATAAGATATTTTCATGTTTTTAAAAATATCTTTATTATAATAAATAACCATAACATCAGTATCATACGGCAGCCCGTATAAATTGTTATTTACCATGCATACATTCAGCAGGTTATCAAGAAAATCATTCATCTTATGTTTATCTATCCTATCTGACAGGTTTAAAAGCTGTCCTGATCTCGATAATTCACCGACTATCTTTGTTGGCACAATTGCCAGATCTGTAGTTTTGCCGGAATCTATCATAAGCAGGAGGTTATTGGTATATTTTTCAGCGTTACCACCCAGGCTGTTTACTTTTATCTCAATATCCCGGCCGGCGGCAAGAAAATCATCATACACCTCTTTTATACTCGTATTTTTATCCGATGGTGAGAACCACATTGGAACCGTTATTGAAACAGTATCTGAATAAACAGGGCATACTGCTAAAAACAGCACAGGGATTATAAAAAGCTGCAACCGAAAAAAATGACCTGGTTTCATAATAAAT
>DAOVJS010000037.1 GCA_030673105.1 Spirochaetota bacterium | reverse complement strand
TCGTTTCCCTGGGATTAAACCCCGGATCTTTACGGGTATTTGTAAGAATACTGTTGAGCTGTTTGATTGCTTCATTGAAATTATTTTCTTCAATATACAGCTTTATAAGCTCCATCCGGCTCTGTATGTCAAAAGGGTTCTTTTCGATTAATTTCTTGAGCGCGTTGATAGTGTCGGTTTTTGACCCGGCTTTAATATTTTTCTTTAAGGATGACTTGAGTTTTATCCTGTTTAAAGCCTTGATAGAAAAAATAGCTCCGATAAATACAGCTACAAAAAACGCGATTATGATAAAAATAAATGTCATGGTGGTTGTCTCGGTTTAAGTTTAGTCGAATTAAATAGTCTTGTCAACAGCAGAGAATTTTATTTTTTATTGAATAAATTTCATTATAAAATTACAATAGAATTGAGGCTATCTCACAACCTCTATTAATTGTTTAAAGTCGTCTAAAAAAAAACAGAACAGCAGCAGGTGCATGAAATGAAAATATTTTTTGGTAATCCTGATCTATATTTTTACTGGTTTGATGTTGCCCTTACTCTCTGTATCTATACCTTATCAATTATTCTCTTTTTAAAACATAAAAGAGGTTATATAACACCGCTATTATTTTTCGGATTATTCATATTCCCTCTTCAGTTCAGCATGTGGTTTTTGAGTGATAAGTTTAACTTCATTGAGCTTGTTCGAACAAATTTTTTTGAAATATTTTACCTTCTCTTTATAAAATTCTGTTTGATACTCACAATTATTTTGGCCAGGCGTTGAGACATGGCCATTTTTCTGTTTGAAACTTATATTGACTTTACGGGTAAATAAATTTATCTTTGCCTAGAAATTTTTATCAGGTTACATGCGGAAACTTCAGGAGGCGTGATGTATTCTATAATTGAATTAAACAATAAACAGTATAAAATAGAAATCGGAAAGCCTGTACTTGTGGACAAACTAGAAACAGGCGAAAATGAGGAAATTAGTATAGAGAAGGTGCTTCTTTACAGGGACGATAAAAACGATGTGAAAATTGGTACACCTTATATAAAAGGACTTTCTTTTAAGGCTAAAGTGATAGGCGTTGTCAAAGGAAAAAAGATAAGAGTGTTCAAGTATAAAAAGAGAAAGGATTACAGGAGAACTATAGGTTCCAGACCACAATATTCTAAAATAATGATCGAAGAAACTTAAAGGGAGAGCGGGGATATGGCCCATAAAAAAGGTGGCGGAAGCACAAGGAACAGCAAAGACAGTCAATCAAAACGTCTCGGGGTAAAGCGGTTCCAGGGTGAAATGGTAACTGGAGGCACAATACTGGTGAGGCAGCGGGGTACAAAGATACATCCTGGAAATAATGTCGGTGTCGGAAAAGATGATACCCTGTTCGCGAAAAAAGACGGCATTGTTGCTTTTGAAATATATAAAAGAGGAAGAAAAAAAATATCAGTGTACGGAGAGGCTTCCTGATTCATTCCCAAAGGGCCGTGACTGCTGATTTGCGGCCGGCGGAAATCTATGGATTTTTCTTTTTAACTTCATTGTCTCACATTCTATACCCCATTGGATATGCTGCTGCATAAATTTTCATTAAGATTTGTCACATTAGCATGCACCCTGGTATTTATTTGCTGTTACCTGGACAAATTGAGAGCTAAAAGGAAAGGCTGAAAGAATTGTCCCGTTTTTTAGATGAAGTGGATATTATTATTCAATCCGGTAGAGGAGGCCCCGGGGCTGTTTCATTCAGGAGAGAAAAGTATGTTCCAAAGGGAGGGCCGGATGGAGGCGATGGAGGCGATGGAGGCGACATAATTATTAAAGTAAAAAAGGAACTGAGATCGCTGTATAATAAAAAATTAAAAAGAATATTCAAGGGGCAGAACGGCCAGCCCGGGAAAGGCAAAAAAAGAAAGGGCGCGAATGGAGAGGATTGTGTAATCGATGTGCCTCCGGGAACAGTAATTTTAGACAGGGAATCTAAAATAGTCCTTGCGGATTTAACTCTGGATAATGAGAAAATTGTGCTTTTAAAAGGGGGGAAAGGAGGATACGGCAATGCCCGTTTTGCTACATCAATTAACAGAGCTCCGAGGTACGCCCAAAAAGGACAGCCTGCGAGTGAGAGTGCTGTTACTTTGCGATTGAAAACAATAGCGGATGTGGGAATAGTGGGCCTTCCGAATGTCGGAAAATCGACCCTTCTTTCGGTTCTTACAGACGCCCGTCCAAAGATCGGGGCTTATCCTTTTACAACCCTCACACCAAATCTGGGCGTAATGCTTTATAAGAATGAACAGCAGTTCATACTGGCGGATGTGCCCGGGCTTATTGAGGGCGCGAGCAAAGGATATGGCCTTGGCATTCGATTTTTAAAACACATTGAAAGAACAAAAGTGCTTCTGTTTATGCTTGATCTTTATATAAAAGATTTTAATGGGCAGTATATGGCGATTTCAAATGAAATGAAGAACTATTCCAAAGAACTGCTGGAAAAGCCAAGGTTAGTTGTTGGGAACAAAAGAGATATTGTGACAGATAGAGAGGAAAACAATTTTTTAAATATGGATTTACAGGATAAAAAAATCTGTATTTCTTCAGTTTCCGGAACCGGACTTGATGAATTAAAAGACGAAATTGTTGTTCTTATGGAGAAATTGGATGAGAATTCGCTGTACTAGATTGGGTTTGTTTGGGGGGACCTTTAATCCGATACACATGGGGCATTTAAGGCTCGCTGAAGAGGTAAGAGAAGAGTATTGTCTGGATTATGTTGTTTTTATTCCTGCGAATAGACCGCCGCACAAGAAACTGAAGGAGGAGATATCTCCTTCCCACAGACTCAAAATGGTGGAGTCAGCTATTAATAGTAACAATCACTTTATAAGTGATGATATGGAGGTAAAACGGGGCGGTATTTCTTATACAATAGATACTGTGAACTATGTATATGAAAACTATGAGTTTGAAGAAAAACCATATTTCATTATTGGATCGGATCTTCTGGGCGAAATTGATACATGGAAAGATATCGGTATTCTAATGAATAAACTGTACTTTATTGTTATGCTGAGGACAGGCGCACCACAGTATGATTATAAAGCGGAAGTAAGCAGCCTCTTTAAAAAGCAGAGTTCGGAACATATGGGGAGGCATCCCTTTTTATTTTTTGAAAAAAGAAAGTTAGACATTACGTCATCCGAGATCAGAGAAAAAATAAAACAGAAAAAAAGTATTCGATACCTTGTTACAGACGGAGTTTTAAAATATATTAAAGAGAAGGAATTATACAGGATATAATTGAATTTATTATATGGAGATTGAAAAAAAGCTAAAAGAATTTTTGCCTGACATGCGGTTTAAACACTCCGTCAGGGTAAAGAATATTGCCGTCAAGCTTGCTAAAATTAATGGATGCAGCGAGGAAAAGGCAGCAATCGCATCCTATTTACACGATGTTGCCCGTGATATTCCTCTTAAAAGTATGCTGGACCTGCTTGAAGAGGACGGCTTCTTTTTACAAGACCACGGGATTCCTGATAACAATCCTCTCCTGCTTCACGCGCATGCCGGAAAGGTCGTAGCAAGAAAACAATTTGGCGTACATGATAAGGAAGTATTACGCAGTATTGAACTGCATACCACCGGAGGGGAATCAATGAGTTTGCTCGATAAGGTGATTTTTGTTGCTGATTATATCGAGCCGGGAAGAACGTTCAGTGGAGTGAAAGAAACGAGGGATTTGGCCTTTAAAAGCCTGGACAGAGCGGTTTTATATATCTTCAAAACTCTTATTAAAAACCTGTTAAATAGGGAACTTTTTATTTGTAAAACTACCTTGCTGGGTTATAATGAACTTGTGCAGAATTGCTCCGGGTACAACCAGATTGAGGCTGTCCCTTAACATATAAAATAGCTCTTTAGGTAAAGAATACTGTGTAATTTATAGGCAAATAAACTTTCAATCATTATGAGATTTAAGTTATCGCCTATGGTTTTAAAACCAGAGCATCAAATGTATAATCTGTATATAAGAGGTTGTGAGACAACCTCAATTATTAGAGGAGTGTGAAGTTAAATATGGGAGTTAATATTTCAGATATCAGATACCAATCCGACAACAGTAAAAGGTCTGATTTTGATTGGGTTTCAATTCTCCTTATATTTATTGCGATTGGGATTATTGTAGGTGCCATATTATTTCTTTTCTATTTCCGTGAGAGTACGGTTGCCCAACTTATTGAATCAAAAGACACTATTTCCGCCATTATTGTTGAGAATAATGGAGATAAAACAGAATCTATATACCTGTGCTTCTACAACCCGGGCACGAACAAGCTTGCTTTTATCGCGATTCCGGCGAGGACACGTGTGAAAGTTGATTATGAGGATAAGCCTGTTTATGATGTCATCAGTAATATCTATTTTAAAGGCGGGTTTTCTGTTGTTAAGAAAACGATTGAGAAATTGACGTCCTCCACATTTGATTATTACGTGGTGTATGATCTAAAAGATGTTGAAGTGCTCGTGGACCTGATAGAGGGTATAGAAATTAATAATCCGAATAATCTCAATTATACAGACGCGGATGAAAAGATATTTATAAGGGTGCAGAAGGGACGTGTCCTTCTGGATGGGGCTAAAACAAAACAACTCCTGCTTTTTAAATACGGTTCTTCAGGTCAGCAGGTGATGCTGGAGAATCATAGACTCTTCATTGAATCATTACTTGACCGCACAGAGGATCTTGAGACAATATTTATGCATAAAAAAACTTTCAGTAGTCTGGAAAAAAGTGTTATAACAAACTGCACTAAAAAGGATATGCTGGTTTTGATAAATGAGATGCAGAAAGTGAACTCATCCAGGCTGCTTCTTTACAGGATGTTCGGGAAAAATATAGTAATAAAAAATGAGAAATATATCACTCCGGTTGAAAATGGGAAGTGGCTTCACGGGAGGATTGAAACCGTTAAGAAATTTATTAATGATGAGGGGCCTGCGCCGATCGGTGATGAAGTAAATATTGAGATATTAAACGGTTCGGGCAATCCCGGTCAGGCTCAGAGTTTAAGGAATTTCTTTCTGGAGTATGAATTTAATGTTGTGCATTACGGTAATGCCCTTAGAAACGATTACCAGAAGACAATGGTTATAGATAGAATAGGAAGGCCCTCTCTTGCAAAGAGGATAGCTGATATAATAAATTGCAGGGAAGTATACACGAGAATAGATAAAACTCTTCTCGTAGACATTACTATTATTATTGGCAATGATTTTGAAGGAAAGTACGTAAGATGATAAAAGAGGTTCCTGAAAAGGAATACAGGCCGGACTTAAAAGTGAATAAAGTTGTTTTACAGATAGCAGAAATGTTGAAGGATAAAAAGGCACGGGATATCCTTGTGCTTGACTTGAACGGGCTTACAAATATTACTGATTATTTTATTATCTGTACCGCTAATTCAACAGTACAGATAAGAGCCCTGATGCGTTTTATTGAGGAATTTATGCATGGCAGCCCGGTTGAATTGCTTTCAAAAAATGTAAGCTATGACTCTCCATGGGTTCTGCTGGATTACAATTATTTTGTTATTCATCTATTCCTACGGGAAGGGCGGAATTATTATCAGTTGGAAAAACTATGGTCGGATGCAAATATCCTTTATTCTGAAAAAGGTAGCTTTTTATGATAAGGGGTATTTTCTACTGGGTATTTGGGACTGTTTTTACCATATTAGTTGCTTTTGCTTTTTATATTCTTTATCCAATCCTGCGGATTAATCCAAACATCCCTCACCTGATTGTCAAATTCTGGTCGAATGGCCTGCTTACTTTTTTCTGCGGGGCGGATATTGAGGTTATCGGGAGGAGAAATATTGACCTGTCGAAAAATTATATTATTGTTTCAAATCACAGAAGTCACATGGATATTCCATTAGCGAGTGTGGCTGTACCCCTCCAGTTCAGGTGGCTTTCCAAGAGTTCTCTTTTCAAAATCCCGGTGTTTGGTCTCGCCATGAAGATCGCAGGATACGTGTCTGTTGAAAGAAGCAGGTCCATATCAGCTTCAAGAAGCCTCAATAGAGTAAAGGATGTTCTTGAAGAGGGGAAGTCAGTATGGATCTTCTCCGAGGGAACGAGAACCCCGCGTGATGAACTGGGAAAGTTTAAAAGAGGCGCGTTTTTACTTGCAAAAGACACAAAAAAGCCGTTACTGCCTGTAATTCTGGTGCACACGGATAAAATTTTTTACAGAACATATATTGTCAGGCGCAGAACTGTTAAGGTTATAGTATGTGAACCGCTATATTATAATGATTTTATAGAAGAAAAAATGAGTGACAGGGATGTGATGAGCAGGATGTCACAGTCTGTTCGTGAATTGATTCAGGAAAAGTATAATAGCGCGTGCTGAAATTTTTATCCGGGACCGGTTGTTAGTTAATATTAGCTGAAAAAAACATGTTGAAAAAATGGCTCTAAATCTAAACGATGATGTGCAGTACCTGAAAGGCGTTGGGCCGAACATATCGGAAAAATTGAGCAAACTTGGCATTTATAAAGTCCGGGATTTGCTCTGCTATTTCCCACGGAATCATGAAGACAGGCGGGAAGTTAAAACTCTACGATATGTGAGAGAAGGCGAAAAAGCGACATTCAAGTTTAAGGTAATAAGACATTCCTCCTTTTTCTACCAGGGAAAGCTGCACCCAAAAATCACAGTTGCTGATGAGACCGGTACCGCTTACCTTTACTGTTTTCACAGGGATTTCATAACAAATGTACTTAAAATCGGTATGATATTTTATTTATCCGGTTCTTACACTCGAAGGCGCAATGAGACAGCATTTTCCCGGTTCGAATACGATCTTGATGAAAAAGCCCCTGAGCTGAAAATACTTCCTGTTTACCGCCTTACAGCAGGTTTAAGTCAGAGGTTTTTACGAAAATTAATCGGGTTTGCTCTCAGCCAATTTTGCGATACTCTGGAGGAAGATATTCCGGGATTTATCAAAAAGGCATACAATCTGGGGAATAAGGGGAGTCTGGTTAGAGAAGTACATTTTCCAAAGGACATGGTCTCTCTGAGAAAGGCGAAGGAAGCTATATCTTACAGTGAATTCTTTAAATATCAGTTGGTGGTGGCCATTAACCGTAATAGAAACGTGAATATAAAAAAGGAAAGAAAGATATTTTCCGGAAAACTGAAAGAAGATTTTCTCAGAAAGCTTCAATTTACTCTCACAAATGCCCAGAAGAGGGTACTGGAGGAAATTGAAAAGGATTTAAATGAGCCGCGGCCGATGAACCGGCTGATTCAGGGGGACGTGGGAAGCGGGAAAACGGTGGTCGCCCTGATTTCTATTCTTAACGCCCTGGAGAGAGGCGGCCAGGCCGCGATTATGGCACCGACTGAGATACTGGCAAAACAGCATTTTTACACAACAGAAAGATATTTTCAGGGTATGCATGTTAACACTGCGTTTATTTCGGGATCAGTCAGGGGGATTGATAGAAAGGAAATTGTGCTTGGCCTCTTAAAAAAGAAAATAGATATTGCCATCGGTACACACGCAATGTTTTCAGAGGATGTCCAGTTTAATGATCTTTCGCTTGTTGTTATTGATGAGCAGCATAAGTTCGGTGTACTTCAAAGGGGAAGTTTACGAGCCAAGGGGGATAACCCTGACTGTATTGTAATGAGCGCGACTCCTATACCAAGAACCCTTTCGATGACTATTTACGGCGATCTTGATATATCAGTTATTGACGAAATGCCGGAGGGGAGGGTCGGAATTGAGACACACATAGTCAAACAGGCAGAAATTGACAGGGTATATGAAAAAGTTAAAGAAGAAGTGAAGAAGGGGAGGCAGGCATTTTTTATTTATCCTGTTATCGAAGAAACTAAAAATTCTGATATTAAGAACGCGATAGACTCTTATAATAGATTAAAAAATGGTATATTCAAAGAATTGGGGGTCGGGCTTCTTCACGGCAGGATGAATGACGACGAAAAGAATGAAGTAATGAACAGGTTCAAAGACCATGAGTACGATATCCTTGTAGCAACTACTGTTGTGGAGGTTGGTGTTGATGTTCCAAACGCGACTGTTATGGTTGTTGAACAGGCCGAAAGATACGGGCTGTCAAACATTCATCAGCTGAGAGGTAGAATCGGGAGGGGGAGCCATAAATCCTACTGCTTCCTTGTGCCTGATAGAAGTACCGGGAGAGAGGCATTTAACAGGCTGAGGATATTGAAGGATACAGTGGATGGTTTTAGAATAGCGGAGTATGATTTACGGATGAGAGGACCCGGGGAAATTCTTGGAAAGGCACAATCCGGGATTCCTTCATTCATAATTGACGATTTCGATATAAATACTAAACTTATCAGCAGGGCGCAGGGGGACGCGAGAAAATATATTAATGGAGAGGTCGGCCCGAATGAGGAGCGGGATAAATATATAGATAATTTCGTAAATGGTGATTCTTATAAAAATGCCGTCCGTTATTTCGGGGGCTGAATGTGGGGGGTATCGGAAGGCAGGTACTTTATTTCGGGGCTGAATGTGAAGAGGTTTTTAAAACTGACAGGGGGAAGTTTTACCGGAAGGCGGATCCATGTGCCCGGCACAGGTGTCAGGCCTGCCACGAACCTGGTAAGAGAGGCGGTGTTCTCCACCCTTATTTCTTTCTTTGAAGAAGGTGTTGCGGGCCTGACTGTCCTTGACCTCTTTGCCGGAACCGGCTCCCTGGGTCTTGAAGCGCTCAGCAGAGGGGCGGAAAGCGTTACTTTCGTGGATTCAGACAGGGAATCAATACGATCGATTCGAAAAAATCTTGCAATGCTGGGTTTTACAGGTGATGTGGTTGGGAGTGATGTTATCAGCTTTTTAAGAAGAAAAAAAACCATGTCCTTTGATCTGATTTTTATGGACCCTCCTTACCGTTATAAGAAAAGTGATGAGGTGGTTGAATTTTTAAAGGATGCCCTTGACCGGCGGTTATCCTCAATTCTTGTTTATGAGCGGGCCTTCGAAAAGGAGCTCCCCGCCTTTGGGGAGGATACTTTTATCATAAAAAGGAAAAAATATGGCCAGTCCGAGCTTCTTTATTACAGGATTTAGGATGTTTCTATGAAAAAAACAGTTGGTATAGTTTTCATTTATTGCGCCGCGGTGCTTATCATGCTCTCCATTCTTTTTCTGTTTGGGGTGATTGATGTAAGATTCAGGTATACAACAGCGGCAATCGGCTTTTCACTGTATGTTGCCGGGACCTTTTTAACAAGGGAGGGTAAGCTGACAACCTTTAAGGTTGTCATAGTGATTGTCGCCCTGTTATTAATTTTGGTTTCCCTCGCAAGAGAGGTGATCTTGTAAGCATGCTGAAGCTGAAACGTAATATATTAAAAACAGGTGATTATATATTAATTCTAACAGTGCTGTGCTTGATTGCATTTTTGTTCAGCCGTTTCTATTTTTCGAAATCCGGAGCCAGGCAGGTTAATATAACCGGAAACTCCTTTCAAGGATCCTTTCCGGGCGATGAAAACCGGGTTATTGATGTTGAGGGGCCGCTTGGTGTAACGAGAGTAATAATCGAAGATGGTGAAGTGTGGGTGGAAGAATCTCCCTGTCGGGAAAAGATATGTATCAAAATGGGGAAGATAAAAAGGGCCGGTGAACAGATTGTCTGCGTGCCCAACAGGGTAATTGTTGAAATAGAAGGAGAAAGGGAAGCTGTAGACGGTATTACGAGGTAGAAGATCTGGTGAACGGGAAACTCTATATATCTAATACAATGAATGGAAAACTCTATATATCTAATACAATAAGAAGCTCAGAAGGACAAAAGAGAGCCTTTTTTATCGCATTTCTTGGGGCCATGGCCATCTCTCTTTCAATTATTGAGCATATGGTTCCAAAACCTTTCCCATGGATGAGAATAGGGCTCGCGAACGCGATAACTCTTTACGCTTTTACTCTACTGAAACCCCGGGAAGTCATGCTGGTGGTTTTGTCACGTGTTATTGCTACTTCTATTTTAATAGGAAGTTTTTTATCTATCACTTTTATCCTGAGCTTTTCCGGGGCCTTAGCTTCTTTCATGATGATGTATTTGTTTTACACCTATTTACGTAAATTTTTCTCTATTGTGGGTATAAGTGTGATAGGCGCTCTTACGAGCAACACTGTCCAGTTAATTATGGTCAACATACTTTTTATTAATACCAGGCTTTCCTATTACTTTCTTCCGTTTATACTGCTTTTTGCTCTTCTTGGTGGAATTTTAAGTGGATGGTTCAGCCGTTTTCTTGTTGAAAATATTTAAGGGGGTATTATGGAAAAGGAGGCTATGTATTTTGAAAAAGGTGAAAGCAATAAGGTAAAATGTCATCTGTGCCCTCACAACTGCTCAATCGCTCCCGGCAAGGTCGGTATATGCGGAGTAAGAAAGAATAAAGAAGGCACGCTTTATACAACGATTTATGGCGAAGTCTCTTCGATTGCCATGGATCCTATTGAAAAAAAACCTCTGTACCATTTTTATCCCGGAAGCGCCATTCTCTCCATAGGGACAGTTGGATGCTCATTTAGATGCAAATTCTGCCAGAATTATAATATTTCACAGGCCCCCGGGTATCCAACAGATTGCTATTCGCCGGATGAAATTGTTAATCGGGCTTTGAAAAGTAGTTCTATCGGGATTGCGTATACCTACTCCGAACCCTTTGTATGGTATGAATATGTTCTGGATACATGTAAGGCCGCAAAGAATGCGGGGATGAAAAACGTTTTTGTAACAAACGGCTATTTGAACAGGGAACCTCTTCTGGAACTTCTGCCCTATGCTGATGCCTTCAACATAGATTTAAAATCCTTTAACGAAGAATTTTATCGAAAAGTTGTCGGGGGAAAGTTGAAACCTGTGCTTAAAACCATTGAAGAAATTTCAAAACAGGGGGGTACCCGGCTGGAAGTAACAACTCTTATTATTCCGGGATACAACGACAGCGATGAGGAAATGGAGAAGATTACTGATTTTCTCGCATCCCTGGACAAAGACATTCCATACCATCTTTCAGCGTACTACCCGATGCACTATTTTACAGCTCCGCCGACCCCCGTCAAAACGCTCGTGAGGTTAAAAAAAATTGCATCAAAAAAATTAAATTATGTGTATCTCGGGAACGTTAGAGAAGACGGCGACACCTATTGCCCGGCCTGCGGCTCATTACTCATTGAAAGGTATGGGTATAAAATAAAAATATTAAATTACAAGGACGGGGTGTGTAAAAAGTGCGGAGAAAGCGTCCCTATTTCGGGTTGATGATTACAGCGCGTGAAATAACCTTGACAAATTAAAAATATATTAGTAATTATTATACAGCGACGCGGGGTGGAGCAGTTGGTAGCTCGTTGGGCTCATAACCCAAAGGTCGTAGGTTCAAATCCTACCCCCGCTAAGAGATTAACCCCTTACCTCGTAAAGAGTAAGGGGTTTTTTTATGCTATTTTAAAGGGTTTTTATATGAAATCTCACCTCCCGTGTGCGGCAGTAAAGGTTAGCCCCAGGGATGTATAAACAACGAATTACCGGGCAGGGTAAATATCATCCCCTGTGTAAGGCTTCCTGTCTCTTCCCACTGAAAACAGTTCATAGGAATCTTCTATTTTAGTATAGTGGTAGTCGCGTCCCCAGGCATCCTCGATAATACTTTTCTCAGTGATTCCCTTCCTGATTAAAAGCTCATCCAGGGTTTTAGGGTACTCACCAAACTCCTGCCTGTAAAGCTCCAGGGCGATCTTTACATTTTTTAAACCGTCCCGTGTTACCAGTGCATTCACATTATCTTTTGTTGTGCCTTTCGAATTGCAGGAAATGAATAGAAAGAGAATGCATAGAGGATAAATATATTTAAACATCTCTCTACCCCCGTTTTATTTTTTTTCAAGTTGTCCCGTAACCTCTATTATAAACATCTTCCAGCCTGCTCATCACTTTTTTTCTGTCATGTGGGAGGACCCTCTCCCTCGATTTAAGCCCGAATGTCTTTATTAACCTGTTATCATTTACAAGGATATTCAGTTTCTCAATACATGATACCAGATCGTTATTTTTAAACAGAAAACCGTTAACATTATCCTTGACTAAATCCACCAGAGCGCCTTCATCCGTAGCAACTACAGGTAAATAGGATGCCATGGCTTCCAGGGTCGTAATCGACTGACTTTCCGATGGTGATGGAATGAAAAATATGTCGCTGATACCCAGTATATCGACTAATTCATCATGTTTGAGCCAGTCAAATAGAATTATATTATAATCATTTTTCCTGATAGCGGATTCCAGTTTATTCTTTAATTGCCCGGCTCCTGCAACAATAAATACTATATTTTCATTATTCTTAAAATAATCAGCAGTTTTTATTATAACCTGTATGTTTTTTTCCGGATCTATTCTGCCAATATATGTGATGAATGTCTTATCAGGCGGGAGTTTGTATTTTCTGTAAATATCTCTTCTTTTTATCTCTTTGTGCCTGTTATACTCCTTTGTATCAATACCGTTTGATATTACAAGGCCTTTTTCTCTGTCCAGTCCTGCTGTCATCAGCCTGTCATTAACGAAGTTTGAGGGGGATATCACAAATTCCATTCTTCCATAGAACTTCACCATCAGTTTCCAGATTATTTTTTCAAGGCCCTCGAAAGTAATGTTTCGTCCAAACAGTTTACTTGTAACATGCATGGGAACTCCATGGCAGGTTGCAACAGTTCTGATACTATTTTTTCGGGTCTGTGTTTTAAAGACTCTTTTGCATAGAGGTCCCCAGCCGTTGTAATGAACGATATCAGGTTTAAAATCTGAAATTATCTGCTCGATATAATTTTTACTTACAGCCAGAGATTTCAGCGCGTTATCCCCTTTAAAAAAAGGGATGCTTCTTAAGTAAAAAACCGTGATGGCAGCAGAGTTGCCATCTTTAGAAATTTCTGTAACTCCGGATAAATTTTTGGAATAATTTTTATAACCGGCCATAGAGGGAGCGATAATTTTTACATTATGCCCCCTGTTTTTCATTTCAAGGGCCATATTTATTACGGCTCTGGCATGGCCTGAGTTCGGCGGAGGAAAATTATCTGTTGCGTATAATATTTTCATGATTATTTCAATAAAAAATTCTGTCTTTCAATTTCCACATTCGTATATTATAGTATCTTATTGTGAATGAACAATTAATTTTTTAACAAAGGGGTCAGAAAATGAAAAAAGTTCTCCTAATTCTGCTGTTTTTTCTGGCTGCAGCGTCACTTTTCGCGAAAAAAGACATCCAGATCTCGTTCTGGCACAGCCTTGGGTTTCATATTAAGGAGATTATAGAAGATATAGCTGATGATTATAATAAGACCCACCCCGGTGTCAAGGTTAATCCGGTATTTCAGGGTCTTTTTGAAGATATGCAGGTAAAAATGATCACAGCCGCGGTAACACGCCAGCTTCCGGATATTGCACAGGTTCAATTTGAGTATCTTGATCCTTACATAGAAAATGGTCTTGTTGAACCTATAGATAATGATATTCCGTATGAGCTAAGAGAAGATATACTGGACAGGCTGTGGGCGCTTGCTTCCAGGGATGGGAAAATATACGGGGTTCCGTTTTGTGTTAGCACAACTGTCTTCTTCTATAACGTAGATGCCTTCATAAAGGCCGGACTCGACCCTGATAAACCGCCTTTAACATGGGAAAATATGATAGAGATCGGTAAAAAGCTGACTCAGGACACCGATGGTGACGGTGAAACTGACAAATATGCCATGATGTTCTGGACGGACGGGTTTTACGGTATATTGCCGTTTTTCTGGGCGAATGGCGGCAGGTTGTATTCGGCAGATGGGAAACGCATAGTACTGACATCAAAAGAGATGGTTTCAACAATCACAATGATTCATGATCTTGCATTTACGTATAAAATTATGCCCCATAACTGGACAGACTGGGAAGGCGGACAGGCCTTTTTAACAGGAAACCTCGCGATGGGACCGTTTACAAGTGCTGGAATTACCTATGGAGAGCAGAATCTCCCCTGGACATTGAGAATTTCCCCGATGCCTTCTGTAAATGGAAAAAGGTACACTGTTCTAGGCGGCTCTGCACTCGTAAACTTTTCAAAAAGCAGGAAAAAGAGAAAGATAGTAAACGATTTCATGGCCTGGTGCGTGAGTAAGGAAAATACCGTCAGGATACATAAAGAAATAGGCTATATACCTGTCAGAAAATCAGCGTTAAACTCTCTGGAATTGAAGGCATTCCATAAAAAAAATCCCAATTATCTGATTCCAATCGAGGGGCTTGAATATGGACGGTCCCTCCCCAACAACCCGGAATATCTCAAGATCAATGAGCTGTTCAGGGACATGCTTCAGCGCGTGATATTGAATGAATCTGATCCTGCGAGAGAGCTGGCCAGGACCGAAAAGGAAATAAACGCGGCTCTTGAGTAATTCAGACGGTTTCCGCGTACAGTTTTATTAATTCCACATTATCTGTTATTGCAGTATTTATTTGGAGCACCGGGGGAACCGATTTTACACCTCTTTTAAAAAATCCTGCCGATAATGTAACTGGTTTTTTTTAAAAGGCG
>DAOVJS010000007.1 GCA_030673105.1 Spirochaetota bacterium | reverse complement strand
TTGGTATATCTTTATTTCTGTGAACTGGTACAACTAAGGTTTCGTTCCCTTTAATAAGAACGTGGTGTGAACCCTTGATTCTATCCAGGATTCATCCGTTGCTTTTAAGGATCTTAATGAGTTCTTTTCTTCAAGATGCAATTGCTTTTGGAATCTTATCAAGCTCATCTTTGAGTCGATGCCTTTCTTTCCGTAAATCATACTCATCCTGTACCCCAAGCCAAAAATCTGGGGAATTCCCAAAATATTGCGATAATCTAAGCGCAGAATCGGCAGTAATTTTACGTTTTCCTTTTAGTATTTGGGATACTCTTGTTGAAGGCATACCTGTGTCTTTTGCCAATTTATAAGCGGAAATATTCATTGGAGAGAGGAACTCTTCCTTTAGTATTTCACCCGGTGTTACATCTGGGATTTTTTCCATATATAGCCTCCTAATGATAATCAGTTATTTCAACTTCAGTTGCGATTCCATCCTTCCAGTAGAAACAAATTCTCCATTGATCATTGATTCGAATGCTATACTGGCCTTTTCTATTGCCAGATAATTGTTGTAATTTGTTCTCCGGTGGAATTCTAAGATCATTAAGATCTTTTGAACGATGCAGGATAATAAGCTTCCTATACCCAATTCTTTGAATATCATATGGAAGCCGTTTGGAATAATTCTGATTCCATATTTTTTCTGTTTCTTTATCCTTAAAAGATCCAATCACTATTCAATAGTAACTTATCACGTTAATAACGTCAATGGTTATTATTCAGAACCAGAATGTCACATAACGGTACCGGTTTTTACGACGTTTGATGCTAAAGAGCAGCAGAGACCAGATAATAAGCAGACAGTCATAATACTGTGTTGCCCAGAGCTATCAGCCAAATATCCCGAAGGGCAAGCAACCGAGGGGAGCGCAGTGTAAATGCCGTGTTATGCGAAGTGCCCGCAGATCTTATCTATTATATTAATTTCAATTTTCTCCCTGCTTCAAACTCACCTCTCAGATTAGCCCTGCTTTGGATTAAGTTTCCTTGACTTGCAGCACCTTCGGAGTATAAAATGTAGTAATGTTGTGAATAATCAAACAGAACCGGTATTTAAAAAAAATCGAAGAAGAATTATGAAAGAAATTAAATGGTATTTTCCTGATAACCTGAAAGAGGTGTCTGCACTCTTTAAAAAAGACGGCGTGATACCTCATGGCGGGGGTACAGGTATTCTGAAAGCCAGCATGAGCAGCGTAAAAGGTTTGATCGATTTGGCTCTCCTTCCCCTTGGATTTTTCCGCGTTAACAATGGGACAATTGAAATAGGGGCGGCTCAAACCTATGCGGAAGTTATAGAAAATATGAGAAAGATCGATCCTGAGCACATTCTTGTCAAAGCCCTCAGCGTTTCTGCCAGTACGCCATTGAGGAACAGGATCACTGTTGGCGGAAGTATTGCCCTGTTCCCTCCGTGGTCGGACCTGATGGGCCCGCTTATAGCTCTGGAAGCGGATATATCTCTTTACGGAAGTAGAGAGGGAGATTTTAATATTACCAGCTATGTAAATGACCGGCACCTGGCAAGAGGGAATCTTATAACCGGAATTAAGATCAACCGGGACAGATGGACCGGTTACTATTACAGAGAAACCCGTACACATTTCGATTACCCGGCATTTACCGTAACAATCCTCTTAAAAAAAGCCGGTAAAGTTATAGAGGATACAAGGATTGTTATAGTCGGATGTACCGGCAGATTCAGGAGGCTTCTGGAATTGGAAGAATACATTAAAGGCAGGGATGCGGGTGAAGTGGAGCCTGGCGGGATAAGCGAAAAAATAAAAATTGATTTTACAGGAAAAAAATCTTTAAGCCCCGGGTATATCAGGCACCTCGTGAAGGTCCGGATTGAAAGGGGTCTTGCAACTGTTTTAGGGAATTGAAAGGATAAAGTCGATGGAAAGAGGGCCATTTCAGGTTACCTTACCGGGAGAAAAAAATGGAAGGTATCTTCAAAATAAATGGAAAAGAGATAAAGGTTTCTTTTAAATCCGATGCTGTTTTGCTCTCCCTTTTACGGGAAAACGGCTGCACAGAAGTTAAAGAGGGGTGTCGCGAAGGGGAATGCGGTTCCTGTGTTGTTCTGCTGGATGGCAGGCTTGTCAATTCCTGCCAGGTTTTCGCTGCGTCTGCCGCGGGTAAGGAAATTACAACTGTAAGAGGAATCGGGAATATCCATTCGCCCCATCCGATTCAAAGTGCCTTTGCGGATTCAGGGGCTGTTCAGTGCGGATTTTGCACGCCGGGAATGGTTCTCGCGGCCTACTGCCTTTTAAAGAAAAATCCTGACCCACGGGAAGATGAAATCATAGAGGCCATTGACGGAAATCTCTGCCGGTGTACAGGTTATGTAAAGATCATTGAGGCTGTGAAGATTGCCGCTAAAAGGATGCGTGAAAATGGGTGATTATATTAATATAGGAAGATCGGTCAGAAAAATTGACGCTCTTTCACTCGCGACTGGTGCTGATAAGTTTACGGATGATTATGAGATACATGACCCTCTTTATATTGCAATCCTCTATTCTCCTGTTGCCCATGCTGAGATTAAACAAATTGATGTTTCTGCCGCTGAAAAGGTTAGAGGGGTGGTCGATGTTCTTTATTACGGGAATGTTCAGAGGGTCCTTCACACAACTGCCGGTCAGGGTTATCCGGAGCCGTCTCCCTATGACGCGCTTCTATTTGACAGGCGTGTAAGGTTTGTGGGGGACAGGGTAGCGCTTGCTGCCGCTGAAACAAGGGAGGCTGCTATTGAAGCGGTTAAGAAGATAGAGGTGAAGTATAGAGATCTTGAACCGCTTTTTGATATGGAAAAGGCAATGGATGAATCTGCACCGCGGATACATGTGGATGATGAGTACACAAAGATCCCCGCGGAATACAGGCCGGAGCAGAACCTCGCGGCAGAGATAAAAATCGGTTTCGGGGATCTTGAGCGGGGATTCAACGAAGCGGATTTTATAGAGGAACAGTCCTACCGGATGCATTACGCTTCCCACTGTGCGATCGAGCCTCATACTTCTTGCGCGTATTTTGATGATAGGGGGCGGCTGGTCATTGTCACTGCAACCCAGGTCCCTTTCCATGTTAGAAGGATCGTGAGCACTGTGCTTGATATTCCGGTAATGATGATAAGGGTAATAAAGCCGAGGATCGGAGGAGGGTTCGGCGGTAAACAGGAGGTCATTCTCGAGCCACTTGTTGCTCTTGTCGCTTGGCGGAATAAAAGACCCGCAAAGGTTGTCATGTCGAGAAAAGAGGTTTTCATTTCTTCCAGAACCAGGCATCCAATGAGGGTCAGGTTGAAGACAGGTGTAAAGAGGGATGGAAGGATCTCTGCTATCGAGATGGACTGTCTCATGAATACCGGAGCCTACGGCACTCATGCGCTCACTGTTCTTGCCAACGCGGGAGGAAAGGTGCTGCCGCTTTTTAACAAAATAGAAAACCTGAAGTTTCATGGAAGGTCTGTTTACACAAATCTCCCTGTAGGCGGAGCGTACAGAGGCTATGGCGCGACACAGGGTTATTTCGCGTTCAATCAGCATATGGATATTATCGCGAGAAGGACAGATCAGGATATTACAGACTTCTTCAAGAGGTGGCATATAAGAGAAGGCGAGACCTCAGCTGTTTTTAAAGCCCTGGGAGAGGGGAAGGAGGGAGTGAGCCAGGTTATCAATTCCTGCAAGCTGGATGAGTGCATAGATAGAGGGGCCGGGGCCATCGGATGGCACGGCAAGAGGGGAAAGAGGATTGAAAGCGGAAGGAACAGGGTGAAGGGTATGGGCATGGCAATAGCCATGCAGGGTTCGGGCATACCCGGGATCGATATGGCGGCTGCCTCAATGAAAATGAATGATGACGGGTCCTTTAATTTATATGTCGGGGCAACTGATATAGGTACGGGATCGGACACGATACTTGCACAGATTGCCGCAGAAGTACTGAAAATTCCCGTGGAAATGATTATTGTACTTTCCTCGGACACTGACCTGACGCCCTTTGATACAGGCGCCTACGCGTCTTCAACGACCTATATTTCAGGAGGGGCTGTTGAGAAATGCGCGGAGGATATAAAGAACCAGCTCCTCGATACCGCGTCTGTGATGCTGAAGGCCGAAAAAGATTCCCTGAAACTCGATGCAGGAAAAGTAATCGACAAAAAAACAGGAAAAAAGGTACCATACGATAAGATCGCCTATCATACGCTGTACATACAGGACCAGTTTCAGATACAGGCGCAGGCTTCCTGTACGGCTTCAGAGTCGCCTCCGCCCTTTATCGCCCAGTTTGCAGAGGTAGATGTTGACAGGTCAACCGGGAAGGCGGAGGTCGTTAAGTTCGTTTCTGCGGTTGACTGCGGTCAGCCTGTTAACCCGGTACTGGCGGAGGGTCAGGTTGAAGGAGCGGTGGTAAACGGGCTCAGTTACGCGCTCTGTGAGGATTATATTTTTAATTCTAAAGGAAGAATGGTAAACCCGCGTTTCTGGGATTATAAGATATATACGGCCGCGGACATCCCGGAAATAATCACCATAGTGGTAAACTCCTTCGAAAAGTCCGGCCCTTTTGGAGTGAAATCGGTTGGAGAGATCGGCATCAACGGGCCCGCGCCTGCGGTTGCCAACGCGATTTTTGATGCTGTCGGGGTCAGAATGTATGAGACCCCAATGACTCCTGAAAAAGTTTGGAAGAGGATGAAGGAGGAAGGCGTAAATTGATTATCAAGAACGGCCGTGTTGCTCTTCCAGGCGAAAATGATTTTCAGGCTGTGGATATCAGGGTTGAAGGGGAAATAATTGCTGAAATAGGTAGTGATTTATCGGGTGATGATGAGGTTATCGATGCTGAAGGCCTTTTTGTCCTGCCCGGAGGGATTGATCCCCACGTACACTTTGACGACCCCGGGTTTACGGACAGAGAGGATTTTTACCACGGCTCCTGCCATGCCGCCTTCGGCGGAATTACCACTGTGATTGATATGCCCTGCACATCGATTCCATCGGTGATTAATGGAAGAAACCTGCTTGAAAAACTGAAAATTATCGAGAATAAAGCGGTTGTTGATTTCGGCATGTTCGGCGGAGTGCCGGGCAGTTCATTTGAGGAAGGGTTCCCGGCCTGTATGGAGGAGCTTTCCGGGCATGTCCTGGGGTTTAAGACCTACTTCATCTCAGGAATGGAGAGTTTCACAAGGGTAAACCATTTCCAGTTTAAAAAGGTGCTTGAAAAGGCCCGGGAACTTGTACTCCCTGTTCTGCTTCATGCTGAAGATTACGATTATGTGAGTGACGCGACCGTTTCTTCCATGAAAGAGGGTGTGTCTCCCATTAATTATTACCGTTCACGTCCCGAAGCTGCCGAGGTGCTGGCAGTGCTTTCCGCGGTCGAGCTTGTAAAGGAAACCGGAGCGAATCTTCACATTGTGCATATTGGAACGGCCAGGGCAGGTGAGCTTTTAAGGGATAACGATGTAACAGGTGAGACCGGGCCTCATTACCTGGAATTTGATGTTAGGGATTTTGAAAGAATAGGCTCTCCCCTCAAGTGTACTCCGCCGGTTAAGCTCCCGGAAAATAAAGAGAGACTGTGGAAGCTCCTCGATGAGGGGGTAATCAGCTTTGTTGCCTCGGACCATGCTCCATGTACAGAGGATGAAAAAAATACCGGTTCTATCTGGACTGAATATTCCGGTATACCCGGCTGCGGGACCCTGCTTCCCTACATGTTTTCTGAAGGTTACATGAGAGGAAGGATATCCCTGCAAAGGCTTGTTGAGGTTACATCAGAAGGAGCAGCCAGAAGGTACGGCCTCTTTAAAAGAAAAGGGTCGATTGAGGCAGGCAAAGATGCTGATCTCGTATTAATGGATCCGGTGAAAAGCTGGATTGTAAAGGGGAAGGAGTTTTATTCAAAAGGAAAGATCACTCCCTTTGAGGGTATGGAGCTGAAAGGGCTGATAGTAAAAACAATACTGAGAGGAAAAGTAATATACACCGCCGAGGAAGGGATAAAGGTCGAAGGAGGGTACGGCAGGCTGGTGAAAAAAGAAGCAGGTTAAAAACAATCAATTCGTTCGTGCAGGAATCCTGCATCTGAAATTAATGAAAAAGCACTCCGGGTATTAAAAAGCCCGGGCTGGGAAAGTAAGTATCCGAAATTAATGAAAACGCGCCCCGGGAGTTATGAGGTCCGGGCTGGGACAGTATGAAAGAAAAAGTTGATAGATCAATAAACAGGATCGATGCCCCTGAAAAGACGGGCGGCTATGCAGAATACATAGCGGATATGAAATTTGAAGGCATGCTCTACGCGAAGACCCTGCGTTCTGAAAAACCGAGGGCGGTGATAAAATCCATCGACATCCCCCTGCTGCCTGAGGGCTGCTATGTTGTGGATAAAAATGATATTCCCGGTAAGAACAGGGTAAAGATGCTTTTAGATGACCAGCCTTTCTTTGCCGAAGATATTGTAAACTACATAGGAGAACCGATACTGCTTGTCGTGGGCCCTGACAGGGAACAGGTCGCGCAGGTCCTTTCAAATATCAGAGTGCTTTATGAAGAAATGGAGCCTGTATTCACAATAGTAGACGCGGTTAAGTGCGATAAAGCATCGATCTATGGGGAGGACAACTGTTTTTCTGGGTATGAAATAATAAGGGGAGATCCTGACAGGGCCTTCAGGGAAGCGGCTGAAGCCATTGAAGGTGAATACAGAACAGGATTACAGGAGCATATATACCTTGAGCCTCAGGGAGTCATAGGCGTATACGAGAACGAAAGGGTCACTGTTTACGGCTCAATGCAGTGTCCCTACTATATAAAAACAGCCCTTGTTCAGGGTTTTGGGTGGGATGAGGAAAGGATAAGGGTTGTGCAGACGACAACAGGCGGGGCCTTTGGCGGAAAGGAAGAATACACTTCAATTATCGCGGGCCATGCTGCTTTTGCAGCGGTGAAAACGGGTAGACCCGTCAGGTTGATTTTCGACCGTGCGGAAGACATAATATGCACCACTAAAAGGCATCCTTCGATAATAAAAATCAAAACAGCCCTTGATAAAAACAGAAAAATCACTGCCATGGAGGTTGAGATAACTCTGGATGGAGGAGCATACGCGGGCCTGTCCCCGGTAGTATTACAGAGGGCGATGTTTGCGGCAACAGGTGTCTACAACATCCCCAATATCAAAGTAAAAGGCAGAGTGTTTGCCACGAATAACGTTCCTTCAGGAGCAATGAGAGGGTTCGGCGGGCCCCAGGCGTTTTTTGCTATTGAGATGCACATGCAGAGCCTTGCAGAAAGTATTTCCCGGGATCCGCTTGATTTTAAAATGGAAAATATGTTGAGTAAGGGTGATCTGACTGTCACGGGGGGAGTTTTGAGGTATGAAGTTAAGCTCCCGCAGATGATTGACCTTGTTGAAAAAATGTCCGGGTACAGGAGGAAATATGAAGCGTTCATAAATGACCGGGGCGAGGTGCCGAAGGGCATCGGACTGTCCATATTTTATCATGGATGCGCGTTTACAGGAAGCGGGGAGAAGGAAAAGATCAGGGCGAGGGTAAAGCTTAAAAAGAGAAAAGATGGAAAAGTCCTGATACTTGTAGCAAGTGTAGAAATGGGCCAGGGTTCTTCCACTACACTGAGAAAAATCGTTGCCAGGGCCATGGACTTACCGGTAGAGGATGTGATATATGAAAATCCGGATACGGACATTGTGCCGGATTCAGGCCCGACTGTGGCCTCGAGGACAGTGATGATTGTAGGTTTTCTTCTGAAAAAGGCCGCGGAGAGGCTTAAGGCTGGAGGGGAAAAGGCGGCTGACTTTAAAGTCACAGAGGCATGTGAAGGGCCGGCAGAGCTGGAGGTCACAGAGGAATATGAAGAGCCGGGATACATTAAATGGGGCCATGAAAAATTCGAGGGAGACGCGTACCCCACATACTCCTGGGGTGTAAATGTTGTGGAAGTGGAAGTGGACCCTGTCACCTTTGTTATTAAGGTAAACGGAATCTGGGGTGTGTATGATATCGGCACGATCATTGATGAAAGGATCATCAGGGGCCAGATGGAAGGAGGGATCGCGCAGGGCCTGGGCTATGCGGCTTTTGAGGTAATGAATACTGATTGCGGTAATATCCTGCAGCCTTCCCTTGCCGATTATATCATACCGAATTCAAAGGAGTTTCCGGAGATGGAAATCAGGCTTATAGATAATCCCTATGAGTATGGGCCTTTCGGCGCCAAGGGCGCGGGGGAGCTTCCCTTCATCGGAGCCGCGCCCGCTCTTGCGTCCGCGGTGCAGAACGCTCTGAAGGTTCCAATAAAAAGATTACCCGTAACTCCTGAATATCTCCTAAAAGTTGCGGAAGGTGAGAAGTAATTTTGTTTTATACCTTTTCACCTATCTTGTATAGTCCTGTTTCAGGAAGAGGTTGTGAAACGTGAAGATTAGCTTTGTTTTAAACGGAAGAGATGTTTTGCTGGATACCGATCCTTTGAGGCGTCTGCTCGATGTTCTGAGAGATGAATTTAATCTGACAGGCGTAAAAGAGGGGTGCGGGGAGGGGGAATGCGGTGCCTGTTCAGTACTCGTAAATGATAAGATCATGTATTCATGCATTTTACCGGTCGGTTCTGTAGATGGTTCAAGGGTATTGACCATTGAAGGATACAGGGAAACTGAAAGGTATAAGGTGCTTCAGGAGGCCTTTACCGAAGCGGGATCAGTTCAGTGCGGGTTCTGTACTCCGGGCTTTATCATGGCAGCCGAAGCGCTTTTAAGTGAAGATGCAAGCCCGGATGAAAAGTCAATAAGAGAGGCCATCTCAGGGAACCTGTGCAGGTGCACCGGCTACAGCATGATTGTGGATGGCATAAAAATCGCTTCACGGAAGGGTAGAGGGCTATGGTAAGAACGTACAGACCTCAAAGTTTTCAGGAGGCTCTGGAAATAAAGAAGGGGGCCCCTGTTATAACCATTGCCGGCGGTACTGATCTGATGGTGAAGAGGAGAAGATCAACGGGGCTTTCGCCTTACTTTGAGGTTCCTGCCATGTTTATTGCCCACCTTGGGGAGATAAAAGGCGTGAGGTTTGATGGAGGGAATATCAGAATCGGCGCTGCCTGCAGCTTTGCGGTACTTCTTCAAAATGAGGCTACCCCTCCAATTTTAAAAACCGCAGTTTCGCGGATCGCGTCACCTGCAGTAAGAAACATGGGAACCATTGGTGGGAACATCTGCAATGCCTCTCCCGCGGGGGATACTTTACCGGTGCTTTATGCCCGTGACGCGTCTGTTGTACTGAAAAGCATAGATCAGGAAAGGATTCTGAAAATCAGTGAGTTTATAACAGCTCCGGGTGAAACAGTATTAAGAGAAGATGAACTCTTAAAAGAAATAGTTATCCCTGAGAAACCTTTTGATGTTAATTTTTACAGGAAGGTTGGTACGGGAATGACAAATACGATTTCGAAGATTACTTTTACGGGTATCGCGGAAATACTGAACGGTATGGTTAAAGATATCAGAATAACCTTCGGTGCTGTTGCCCCGACTGTTGTTCGGTCCAGGGTAAATGAAGAAAGGCTTATCGGCCATTCCGGTAAAGAGATTGAGAAAATGATACCTGAGATCAGCAGCCTGTATTCAGCTCTGATAAATCCTATCGATGATCAAAGGTCGAACGCTTTTTACAGAAGGTCTGTTTCGCTCAGATTATTGGGTCATTTCCTCCGCGCATTGCCGGGCTGTTAGTACCGGCATCTCAAGTTTATTACAGGTGTTTCATTATCAGTTTTTCCGGGATGTTTTTATTTTCAACCCCGGGGTGCTAATCTTACGATATGTCCCATCTTTGGCCATAGTGCTTTTGGATACAAAATACGAACTGCCGATGTGGAAGCCGTAATAAAACCTCATTTACAAGGTGCTCGTAGAAAAGCAGAGTTCTTTTCTGTGAGCAGGAGGGGCATAGATAAAATCCCGAAAATCGTCACTGCCGGATTATTATGAGTTCATTATTGTATGTTCCGAAAGCTAATTCAATTTTACCCCTGGAGCTGTACGCTGCCAGGTTGGTGCTCAATTGATGATCGAGTTTTATTGAGTGGTCTATTTTTGATCCCCCTGCGGTCCTTTTGATGGAATCAAGCTGTTTAAAATCCTGTGTGGGTACAAGCATCTCTACATGTCCGTCATCGTTGAAATCGCCGGCAACTGCCGTATCAAGGTTTCTTGACCCGATCCTGTGGGTAGAATACCCGGCTCTTTTGTGCACCACCCGTAGCTTCCCATCCTTCAGCCGATAATACTCCAGGACGCCCCCTATGTGAGGGGTACGGACAGCCGCGATCTCGATCTCCCCGTTGGGGCCGAATTCGGCGGCAGCGATCAAATGCATCCAGCGGAAACCTCTGCCGATCGGATCGCTGGATGAGATCAATTTTCCATCCTCGGTGTATATTTGAAGCTGCGCCCCTGAACGCGAATCACTTTTTGTAAGTATAATTTCTCTTTTGTTATCAAGATTGATGTCTGTCCAGATAGGCATCAAAGTCTCGAAGACGTTGCTGCCTTTGAGAGCAAATTGGTTACGGACGACCGGCTTTTTCACTGTATCAATAATAGCGAATCCGTCTGCTTCTACTTTATCCCCCAGGATTCCGTGCTTATACTTTGTACTGTTTCCCGTGAGCACCAATATTTGACCTTTCTCATTCTGCAGTATTCTGCTGTCTTTTAAGATTTCAATATTTAACCGGTAAATCCTGTCCGGATCCTGAATACTGAACACGCCCGAAGCGTCGATCGCCGCGATCTTGTTGTTCGCAATTAACCTGACCGGGTGCGTTAGAAAGTTGTTTTTGTAGAGTTCCGGGGCGAATAGCTGCCGGGGGTTTGAACCTGTATCGATCGAGAGAATGGTATCGGAAGGTAAGTTGATGTTTGTTTTTAAAACACTCACTTTACCGTTTTCCTCCACAACAACTTTTTGTACGGTCGAATCATTGAGCAGCACGTACCAGACTGAGTGACTGCCGTCGTCATGACCGGTGACCCAGGTCGGGTAGGACGATAATTTTATCCTAATGGGCGTTGCCTGCTTCAGGTCTATTTTTCCCGGGATCAGGTGATTGCCGTTTGAAGCATAAAAAGTGTTTTCCTGGGCATTGGAAAGGGCAGCTGTAAGGGTGAATATGATAAACAACAATCCGGTCACTCTTATAAGTAGCATTTTAATTTTTCTCCTATAACTCCAGCGTATAATTCAATATAAGATTTTATCGGGCTTGAATTTATTTTGTATAAAAGCACCTCCTCCACCTGAAAAAAACCTACAGATTCCTTCATATTTACTGTTATCCTGACAGGTCTTTTTACACCTTTATCGATCTTAACACTTTTTATTGCTGAGGACGAATATTTGTGAATGTCACCTGCTTTTGATTCAGTCCCGATCATCATCGGTATTCGAGCTCTGCCCTGTTACATGTCACACCCATCGGCAACCAGGATGGTTCCAGCCTCTAAAGAGTGGATCTTCTGGGTCCCCATATGCCCGATGATGCCTTCAGTAATGATCGAACGTAAAATTACTTTTTTCTTTTTGTCTTCCCCGTATAAATTATTCAGAAGTCTTTCAATTATTCTAACGGCAAGCATTGCCCCCATTTGTTCATGACTTTCTCTGACGATCGTCATCCCAATATCGTGCAGAAATGAAGCGATCAACACGGCAATTTTGGTATCTTCAAATGTACCGATTTCCTCTTTTTCAATGTTGAACCTTATTCCCACCTGATTGAGCAGTGCTATCAGCATCAGCGAATTCAGCACTACCTTGCGCATGTGTACCGGTCCATGATCGTTGTAATGTAAACGTTTTATGGATACAGTATTTGCATAATCCTGTAAATACTGGATCTCCTCATCGTTTATCATGATTTTTACGGCTGACAATGCTTTGCCTGAAAGCATTTTTAGGATCTTTTTTTCCAGTGTCAGCTGTTTCGGTGATTTCATTAATTACCCCGCATTTGTGTATGCCAAAATAATACTTCTTTCTTATTGAAAGTCAATTCAACAATACCGGGCCACAGCTTCTTTACATGTTTTCTGAAGGATACATGAAAGGGAAGATTTCCCTTAAAAGGCTGGTTAAATTGTAATCTTTAGATATTTTAAATAATAAGTATTATTGTTTATATTATGTGAAATAGATATTAATTTAATTTAAGGATATATAAATGGCTTTAAATATTCAACGTACTATTAGAGAGATAAAAAGGGAAATATTAGAAGAGGAAGATCGAATAAAAGGCAAAGTTTCAACGGCACTCGAAGAGGTTAAAAAACTTAAAGAAGATTTCATTAAAATAGATCCAGATATAGAAATGATGATTCTTTATGGGTCGTTAGCTGAAGAGAGAATTAGATCTATTCACTTTGATATAGACATTGCTGTTAAATCGAATAAATACTTCCAGCTGGTTGGCAGAGCCTTACAGAGCAGGTTTAAGATTGATTTGGTTGACCTTGAAGTAGTTGATGAGCGAATTAAAAAAAGCATTTTTAAGTACGGCAGGTTTATTTATGAAAAGTCGAGTTAGTTTCCTAAGGTTAATTTCTGAACTTGAAAATGATATAGAAATATTATCTGAGTTAATGAAGAAATACAAAAAGATAAATGCCAAGATAAAAAGTATCAAACCTGATGAATTTGATTGGGCTTCTTTGGGTTTTGTCATTCATAATGTATATAATCTTTTAGAAAATTATTTTCTACGTGTCTCAAAATATTTTGAAAATGACCTTGATTCTGCATCCTGGCATAAAGACCTGGTGAATCGGATGAGTTTGGAAATAGAGGATGTCAGACCCAGACTCTTCGATAGAAATTTGGCAGAAAAAATAAATGAGCTTAGAGCTTTCAGACATATTTTTCGATTCATTTATCAATCTGATCTTGATATTGAAAAATTGAAAGCCTTAAATATTAAGTTGCCTGAAATTATTAAAAGGTTTAACAATTGTCATGGGCACTTTATTCAGCAACTGCGTAAGATACTTGGTTCCCTATAGTGATATGTTTACAGCCGGACGGTTCTAAAGGTTAATTCCGAAGACCTCACATTTTTAACATCCTGTTTTGAAACCTATGAGACGGTTCCTGTGCTTTTAAGGGATCTCTCTATGGACGAATCAATTAAATGACTGACCTTTCCTTTCAATTGACATTTTAAAGGGCACGATATATTATAACCCCCGTTATCGAAAAATTAGCCAGGCGGGCGTTTCGCCTGCGCAGGCTGCTGATTATTACCTATAAACGAACATGGGAGAAGGCCTATAAACAGAAGGGAGTCCCGCCGGATAGAAGCTATCCTAAAATAAATATACTTCTATCCGGTCCTTTTAGTAAGAGGGATTGCCGGATGAGAAGAAGATCACTCACCACCCCCAAATGGGAAACACGGGTTAATCAAACCATATACAAAGTAAATAAAGAATCAAAAACCAGGTCCCTTAAGTCCTCTGATCTCTACGAATGTGTTTGCATCTTTATCAGTGACCATTTAAAAAAACAGATGTTCTCCTATCTTGAAGGAGTTCAGACAGCTTTGGAGCGATTCTTCAGGTCTATGAGGTTGAGAAGACTCATCAAAGAGAATCAAACTGGACCATATGGATTTTGATAAAAGATTGGTACTCATTCCCGGCAAAGGCGACCAGCGGGTTATTATTAGAGAGTGCACAGCCTTCTTCTCTCATTCCATCTGGTGAGAAAAAAGTAAATATCGAGGCTATCCGTGATCTTCTGGGGCATGAGAATTGTGAAACAACTCTGGTCAGCTTTTTCCTGTTTTTTAGTGTTTTGGACCTGCAGCACCGGTTCTTTATAAAATACTGGTATTTTGTACCGGAATTTATTACTGTAGACTAATAAATCAGGTAAAAACCGTAGGCAAGAAATAAATTTTAATCGATATTGACAAGGTTATTTTCTTATTTTGTTATTTAAATATTTTATAAAGAGGAGAAGTGAAATATGATGAGCTTTATAGGGAGGGATATCCTCTCACTCAAGGATTTTGAACGAGCGGAATTTTTCCGTATTTTTGATGTATGTGATATGCTGCGGCACCATGCCGTAAACCGGCGCAACACCGATCTGCTCAGAGAGAAAACCCTGCTGACAGCCTTCTATCAGCCTAGCACACGGACCCGTCTGGCTACCGAAGCCGCAATGCATCGCCTGGGCGGTCACGTGCTGGGTTTTTCCGATGCTAAAATGACCCGCGCGGGTGATTTCTATCAGGAGTCGATCAAAGATACCGTCCATATGCTGGAATACTACGCTGATGTTATTGCAATGCGTCACTTTCAACAGGGCGCGCCGGCTGAGGCGGCGAAATGGTCCAGTGTTCCTGTGATCAACTGCGGTGACGGCTGGGGGGAACATCCGACCCAGGTGCTCACGGACCTGTACACCGTACTGAAGGAAAAGGGACGGATCGACGGGCTGCACTTTCTCTGCATAGGGGATATGCGTATGCGCACAATGCACTCGATCGGATACGCGCTTACTAATTTTGACTGCGAGGTCACGCTCATATCGCCGCCTGATATGTCACCAACAGAGGATTGGAAAGCGGAATTAAGGGCACAGAACCTGCGGTTTCGTGAAGTGGAACATGTGAAAGATGCCATTGCTGACGCGGATGTGATCTATATGGAACCGGTGGTCCAGCCGGATTACACGAAGGCCCGTGATGAAAGGGGGGAAACGGTCGGGAAGACACCTTCAAACTATCAGGTGACAAGGGAATTGATGAGGGATAAGGGTAAGAGCGACGCTATCATCCTGCACTCGCTGCCGCGTATGGACGAGCTGCCTGTGGATGTGGACAGCACCCGTCATGCACGTTACTGGGAGGAGGCTTTTAACGGCGTCGTACTGCGGATGGCACTGCTTGCATTGGTTCTTGGCGCGGTTGAGTAAACCGGATGAATGTTGATGGATGCGGAAAGAATAGAAATTTGGCCTGGAGAAGTTAATGATAAATTTAAAACTGAACGAAGATGCAAGAAAGAATAACATAACCCGCTGCCGCGAAAGAAACATCATTTTACCCACAATCGCGCAAATGAAAGATCCCGGATCAATACCGGATAAAATCAAAGAACGGCTGAAAGGAGTGGGCCTCTGGGATGTTGATCCCCTCAATCTTTTTCGAATCACATGGAAAAATGAACCGAAAGAATCCGGGGGTGACTTCGGGGGCGTTAATTACATGGAATTCCCGCCGGAGATAACCGGTGTAGAAACGAGGATAATAGCTCTTGTTGGAAAATGGTTCCCGACAGGTTCGCATAAAGTCGGGGCAACCTACGGCTGCCTGGCACCAGCCTTGGTAAGCGGGAATTTTGATTCTGTGAATCAAAAAGCTGTGTGGCCTTCAACAGGCAATTACTGCCGTGGAGGAGCTTATAATTCCGCTCTTCTGAGCTGTGAAAGCATCGCTATTTTGCCTGAGGAGATGAGCAGAGAACGTTTTAACTGGCTGAACAGCATCGCGGGAGAAGTTATCTCGACTCCCGGGTGTGAGAGTAATGTAAAAGAAATATTTGATAAATGTAAAGAGTTAAGAGAAGAGCGGGGAGATGATATTGTAATTTTCAACCAGTTTGAAGAGTTTGGGAATTATTTGTGGCATTATGAAGTAACAGGGAACGCGATTAAAGAAGTACTTGATGCTGAGATGAGTGAGGGTGAGTCCTTTAAAGGATATGTCTCCGCTACAGGTTCCGGAGGGACAATAGCAGCCGGGGATTTTCTGAAAAAATTGTATCCTGAAAGTAAGATTGCCGCGTCAGAAGCTCTTCAGTGCCCGACTCTTCTGAGAAATGGATTCGGCGGACACAGGATAGAGGGAATTGGTGATAAACATGTCCCCTGGATCCATAACGTGAAGAATACCGATATGGTTATAGCGATAGACGATGCTGATTGTATGGCAATGTTAAGACTGTTTAATGAAAATGCTGGAAGAGACTTTCTTGTGGAAAGAGGTGTATCCGAAGAAGTTGTTAATAAATTTGATCTTCTGGGAATCTCGGGAATCGCCAACCTTCTTGGAGCCATCAAGTTTGCAAGATACTTCGAATTAAATAAAGACGATATCGTGATAACCATTTTGACGGATTCCATGGACCTCTATGATTCGAGAAAGAAGGAAATGCATGAGGCTTATGGAAAGTTCATGAGAGAGGATGCCGCAAAAATTTATCATCACACCCTGGAAAACCAGAAAATTGATAACATGCTGGAATTATCTTACTATGAGAAGCTGAGGATTCATAATTTGAAGTATTTTACCTGGATTGAACAGCAGGGAAGAGAGCTGGAGGAGTTAAACAGCCAGTGGTACGACAGGAATTACTGGAAAAACATACAGAATCTTGCGCCGGAGATTGACAGAGAAATCGAACATTTCAATAAAGAAGTTGGATTGTAAGCCGGCAACTCCAGCTTATAGGCGGCTATTTCAGCTTGAGGTCAGAAATATACAGAAAACGTCAATATCAAAAGTTAATTTCAAAAGCTTTGAGTGCTGCTTTGCAGCAAGCTCGGCTTGTATTTGCAGGAGGTATAAACAATATGCAGAGCATTTTCAAAGGCAAGCATTTTATTTCGCTTCAGGATTGGACAAAAGATGAAATTGATACATTGCTTGAGGTATCCCTGGATTTAAAAAAGAAGTTTGCCATGGGGATACCTACGCCCTATCTCGCGTATAAGACGGTGTTCCTGATGTTTTTTGAGCAGTCAACAAGAACAAGAAACTCCATGGAGGCGGGCATCGGTCAGCTGGGAGGCCACGGCATTTTTCTCGATACAAGCACCATGCAAATTGCACACGGAGAAGTTGCCAGGGATACCGCGGTTATTCTGTCACGGTACGGTCATGCCATAGCCTGCCGAAACTGCGGCTGGGACGTTGGGAACAAATATCTCCGGGAGATGGAAAAATGGTCGACAGTGCCGGTGTTTAATCTGCAGTGTGATCTCTTCCATCCGATGCAGGGAATTGCAGATCTCATGACGATACGTGAAAAGGCAGGGAATTTAAAGGGTATTAAAGTATCGATCATATGGGCCTACGCGACGAGCCACAAGAAACCCGTATCGGTCCCTCTCACACAGGTACAGCTCTTTCCAAGATACGGTATGGATGTGACCCTGGCCTATCCGGTAGGATACGATCTGCCCGACTGGGCTATAGAGCAGGCAAGGGCAAACGCGGAGGCCCACGGCGGGGAATTAACTATCACCCGCAATATGGAGGAGGCATACAGGGGCGCTCACATAGTAATACCTAAGAACTGGGGGAGCTGGGTAACGGATCAGAGCGATGAAGTCATAGACGATCGGCTCGAATCGAATAAAGGCTGGAAATGCACTGAAGAGATGATGAAACTTGCTGACAGGGATGTAATGTATATGCACGCGCTTCCTGCGGACAGAAACAACGAGGTTGAAGATTCTGTTATCGATGGGCCCAGGTCGATTGTTTATGATGAGGCGGAAAACAGGCTGCACACAGCAAAAGCTGTCATGGCACTGACAATGGGGGGTAAATAAATGGGAAAGCTTGCGCTAATTGCTATTGGTGGAAACTCCCTAATAAAAGATGAGGAACATAAGACAGTTAAAGATCAATACAAAGCGATATGTGAAACGGCGGTGCAAATAGCTGATATCATTGAAGAGGGTTACGATGTTATACTTACCCACGGCAACGGCCCTCAGGTTGGTTTTATACTGCGAAGATCAGAACTGGCCCATGAAATAGCCGGGATGCATATAGTTCCTCTTGTCAGCTGTGTCGCGGACACACAGGGGGCAATCGGTTATCAGCTTCAGCAGGCATTAAATAATGAGTTTAAAAAAAGAGGCATAACAAAGCATGCCGTAACAGTTGTGACACAGGTTGAGGTGGACAGGAATGACCAGGCATTTTCCAATCCAACGAAGCCTATCGGATCTTTCTTCTCTGAAGAGCTGATCAAAGGTATAAGAAAAATTCATCCAGACTGGCACATTGTGTATGATTCCGGCAGGGGCTACAGGAGGGTTGTGGCATCTCCGGCACCAAAAAAGATCATCGAAATTGAGGTAATAAAGGCTTTAGTAAAGGAAGGCTTCTGTGTTATCGGAGTAGGCGGAGGGGGAATTCCTGTTTTTCAAAACGAGTCCGGTGATTATGAAGGAGTGGACGCTGTTATTGATAAAGACAGTGCCTCCTGTCTTCTGGCTTCCCGGTTAAAAGCGGATCTGTTTATAATTTCCACCTCTGTTGAAAAGATTTGCCTTCAGTTTGGAAAGCCTGATCAAAAACCTCTGGACAGAATAAACGATGAGCAGGCCCGGAAGTATATAGACGAGGGTCATTTTGCTCCGGGCAGCATGCTTCCCAAGATCAAGGCGGTTTTATACTTTCTTGAACATGGTGGAAAAGAGGCAATAATCACTGCTCCCGGATCCCTCGCAAGGGCCGTAAAAGGCGAAAGCGGGACTCACATCCATTCTAAATGAAATTACCTGATAGGTAATGTTCCCGGGCTATTCAAAAAAATTATGCTAAGCGAGATTGAAAGAATATTTCAGCAGAGCAGTATTAATCAGGCAGGAGATGATTATGGGTGATAGGATGAGGCCGATTCCATTTGAGCAGATGCTGCACTGGATAAGCGGGGAATACCGGAAGCAGCAGAGCGTTTTCGGAATACCTTCATCCTGCTTTTTCAGGAAAGAAAACCATGAAAGTATCAGGATATTCGATGAAACCTGCGATACCCCGGTCGGACCTGCGGCCGGGCCTCACACACAGCTGGCCCAGAACATAGCTGCCGCATATCTGGTGGGGGGGCGTTTTTTTGAGCTCAAGACTGTTCAGAAACTTGACAGTCTGGAGTTCGAGAAGCCCTGCATTGACGCGAGGGATGAGGGCTATAATACAGAGTGGTCTCAAGAGCTTTCCCTTGAACAGGCTTTTGACGAGTATGTAAAGGCATGGATACTGCTCCATTTTATGGAAACATTATTCAATATGCGCCCAACCGGTAGGCGCTCGTTTGTATTTAATGCCAGCGTGGGCTACGACCTGAAAGGGATCAAAACACCGGGAATGGAAAGGTTTATTACAGGCCTGTACGACGCTTCAGGGCGGAGTGTTTTTAAAAGGCATCTTGAGGAGCTGGCTCACTTTATCAGAAGTACAGATTTTTCAGAATTTATGGGAATGGGTGGGAAGGTGCAAGTGTCTGATAGTATTTTAAGCGGAATTTCACCTCATATAGTTGAGTCTGTGACTCTCTCTACTATGCATGGATGTCCGCCTGAAGAAATTGAAGCGATCAGCAGATACCTCATGGAGGAGAAACGGCTTCATACATTTGTGAAATTGAACCCCACCCTCCTTGGGTACGAAAGAGTCAGAGATATCCTTGACGCTCTTGGTTTCGACTATATTGAGCTTAAAGAGTCTGCATTTGCCGGTGACCTTCAGTATGACGACGCGGTAGGGATGCTCGAGAGGCTTTCAGGTTTCGCCGCTGAATGCGGGCGTCATTTTGGAATTAAGCTCTCAAACACTCTCGGGACGGTAAACACGCCCGGTATCCTTCCGGGAGATGAGATGTACATGTCGGGACGCGCTCTCTTCCCGCTTACAATTTCTCTGGCTTACAAACTGTCGCGGGAGTTCGACGGCGCCCTCCCTGTATCCTTTTCAGGAGGGGTTTCTCAAATGAATATCGGCATGATTTTTTATACCGGGATCAGGCCGATCACAGTAGTAACTGACCTGTTAAAGCCGGGCGGGTATCTGAGAATGGCAGAAATGGCCCGTATTTTGGAACCACTAATTGAAGGGCGGGGCGAGTCGAGTCGTATTGATGTGGAAAAGCTCGGCCGGGCAGCGGATGAGGCTTTAAAAAAGGATTGTTACAGGAAAGGCTGGAGGGGAACAGAGACGGTTCGCGTGGAACAAGAACTGCCTCTGATCGACTGCTATACGGCGCCATGTGTTCTTGCGTGCCCGATACAGCAGGATATACCGGAATACATCCGGCTTGCCGGGGCCGGGAAGTATGACCGGGCTCTGGAGCTTATCTATCTAAAAAATCCCCTTCCAAATATAACGGGATACATATGTGATCATCAGTGTATGTACAACTGCACCCGTTTAGACTACGAAGGGCCGGTTTGCATCAGGGAAGTAAAACGGATTGCTGCATTGTATGGAGAAAATGCGTACAGCACCATCAGCCGCGACTCGGGTAAAAAGCTGGGAACAAAAATCGCTGTTATAGGCGCGGGGCCCGCGGGACTGGCGGCTTCTTACTTTCTCACGAGAACCGGATTCCGCGTGACCGTGTTTGAGAAACAGGATTCTCCCGGCGGTGTGATCGCCCATGTGATGCCTAATTTCAGAATTCCCGCTGCTGCTGTTGAAAGAGATATTTCTGCTATCAGGGCAATGGGTGTGGATTTTCAGTTTAACGTATCTGAAGAGTTTTCTATCAGAGAAATCAAAGATGAAGGCTATAAATATGTATTTATCGGGACCGGTGCTGAGGTTTCCAGGAAACTGCAATTAACCGGGGAAAACGAAAATGTCTATAACGCGCTGGACTTCCTGAGGGCTTTCAATACGGATCCAGGCACTCTTGACCCCGGCCGGAGTGTCGCGGTTGTGGGAGGTGGAAATACAGCCATGGACAGTGCCCGGTCGACCCTGAGGCTTGGTGGTGTAGAGAAGGTTACGATTATTTACCGCCGGACCGAAGATGAGATGCCCGCGGACAGGGAGGAGTTTGACAGCGCCCTGAAAGAGGGGGTCAGGTTCATGCCCCTGATGCTGCCTGAATCATTTTCAAAAAGCGGGATTCTGAAATGCCGTAAAATGACTTTAGGCGATCCTGACTCAAGCGGCCGGAAAAGACCGGTGCCGACTGATGAGATTGAAGAGCTGGCTTTTGATTCCGTGATCAGCGCGATCGGAGAATATACGGATTTGGGAATTCTTGCGGCAGGCGGGTTGAAATTGAATAAACGGGGCTGGCTGAATATAGATTCGGCAACACTTGAGACTGATATAGAAAATGTTTTTATAGGCGGCGACGCTTTTCGAGGGCCCTCGACGGTTGTGGAATCCATCGCCGATGCCCGGAAAGCCGCGGAAGCGATCGCCCGAAAGGAGATTAAAGGCTGGAAGAAGCAGGATGAGGATTTCGAACAGGGGTTCGAACGGAAGGGGCTGGATGAGGGCTTCGATCGGGATTTAATCAGGAAGAAGCAGGATGAGGATTTCGAACAGGGTCCGGTCCGGATGAAGCAGGCATCAGAGATTTTTTCAAAAAAAGGACGGCTTGTTTTTCCTAAAAAACAGGAAGATGATAAGTTGATAGCTGAAAACGAAGCCGGGCGATGCCTGGAGTGCAATAGTATCTGTAACAAGTGCGTGGACGTCTGCCCGAACAGGGCAAACGTGGCGATTATGGTTGATAGGGAAGAGGGCTTTAAAGACGCCTGGCAGATTATACATCTTGACGCCCTGTGCAATGAATGCGGCAACTGCGCCACATTCTGCCCCTATGACGGTCTGCCCTACAGGGACAAGCTGACTTTATTCAATCAGAAAGATGACTTTGAGAACAGTGAAAATGATGGATTTGTCGTTACAGGGTCAGCCGGCAGCCGGTCAGTAACCCTGAGGCTGAACGGCAGCCTCCGATCGTTGAATGCCGGTAGGAGCGGCGAACTGTTTTTTACTGACTCTCATATTCTTAAAGGTAATGGTTCCGGTAACATGCGTGAGGCTGGAGCTTTAATAAGCATTGTCTTAAAAGATCATGGCTATTTAGTTAACGGACACGTTAATTAAATGTTGAATAGGTACAAGGAGACTGCATGCTACTGTTAAAAAATGCCTGTATACTTCAATTCCAGCCCGCCGCGGTGAAAAATGGGATGGATATTTTAATCGATGGGCCGAGAATTGTCGATGTGGGAAAGAATATCATCGTGGACCGGAAGGATACACGTACAGTCGACCTTGAAGGTAAACTGGTCAGTCCCGGGCTGGTCTGCGGCCATAACCACTTTTATTCCGTTCTGGCCCGTGGAATACTTGCTGAAATCAAACCGTCAACAGATTTTGTGTCTATTTTACAAAATCTATGGTGGAAGCTGGACAGGGCCATTGATGAAGAGATACTTTTATACAGCGGTCTCATTGGCGCTATTGAAGCGCTCAGGTCCGGCACCACGTCGGTGATAGATCATCACGCCTCACCTTCATTTATCAAGGGCTCTCTGAAAGTTCTGAAAAGTGCTTTTGAGAAGGCCGGTCTTCGAGGGATTTTGTGTTACGAGGTAACGGACAGGAACGGGAACAGAGGAATGAGTGACGGGATTGATGAAAATATTTCTTTTGCTGAAACTATTGAAAGAGAGAGGAAATCAGGGCTTACGGATAATCTTATTGAGGCTGCCGTTGGGGCCCATGCTCCTTTTACCCTTGGAGAAGAAGCCCTGGGCATGCTGGCAGAAGCGGTTAATAAAACGGGCCGCGGGCTTCATATACATCTGGCAGAGGACCTTTATGATCCTTCATATTCCAGTCACATTCATAGAAAGGACCTTACGGAGAGGCTGGAAGACTGTGGCCTTTTAAACGAAAAAACAATATGCGCCCACGGTGTGCATCTCACTGATTCCGATATTGAAAAGTTGAACAGGCATGACAGTTTCCTTGTCCATAACGCGCGATCCAACATGAACAACGGGGTCGGTTATGCTGAAAAACTTCCATCATTCCGCAATGTCGCCCTGGGCACGGATGGGATCGGGAGTGATATGTTTGAGGAGATGAAGTTCGCTTTCTTCAAGCACAGAGATTCGGGAGGGGAGTACTGGCCTTCAGATTTTCTTGATTTTCTGCACAGCGGAAATAGCCTGCTGGAGCGCTATTTTAACATGAGCTTTGGAAAGATAGAAAAAAATTACAAAGCGGATCTTGTAATTTATGATTATCAGAGCCCCACACCGCTGGTTGGTGAAAATATTGCCGGGCATATCGCCTTCGGGTTGTCCTCACGGGATGTTAAAACAGTAATCGTAAATGGAGTCACGGTCTATGAAAACAGACAGTTCCCTTTTGACATAGAGCCGGTTTACGAAGAAGCAAGCCGGGCTGCAAGGCGTTTATGGCAGCGCATGGATGAAATCAAATAAGAATCAATAATGATCCGATAACCACACTATGATGCGCGCAAGCGCGGATTTCGTATATATATACCTGCAATGATCCGATAACAGTTATGATGCAGGCAAGCGCGGATCGTATATAAAGGAACTTATAGTGAAATATTACTATGTTTGCATAGAATGCGGCAGCAGCTATGATATCAGCAGGGATTTGATGGTCTGTCCCCGGTGCTCGCAAAAGCAGGAGGCCTGTGAACCCCTCAGGGGAGTTCTTGAGGTTGGTATCGAGGGGGAATTTGACAAGGATTTTGATATCTTTGATTTACTCCCTGTGGAAAAGGAGTATTTCCCACCAATTCCTGTTGGGGGTACACCTCTCTGGGCACCGTTCAATCTCAGAAAAAAGACAGGATTTTCAAACCTTTACATCAAGGATGACAGCCTTAATCCAACCGGCTCTTTGAAAGACAGGGCCTCTTTTCTGGTTGCCGCCTTTGCTGTCAGGGAGAAAATAAAGGATGTTGTTGTGGCTTCTACCGGTAATGCGGCATCTTCAATGGCGGGAATCGGCGCCGCTGCCGGGCTTAATATCAGGATATTCATTCCTGCAGCTGCCCCCCGGGCCAAAAGGGTTCAGTCTCTTCAGTATGGAGCTGAGGTTGTTGCTGTAGACGGGAATTATGACAGAGCTTACGATCTTTCCATGGAGTATACAAAGATACATGGGGGCTTGAGCCGGAACACCGCGTATAATCCATTAACTATTGAAGGTAAAAAAACCGCTGCGCTTGAGATATTCAAACAGCTTTCAGGAGCTCCGGATTTCATGTTCATCCCCACAGGAGATGGAGTTATTCTTGGAGGTGTATACAAGGGCTTTAAGGACTTGATGAGCGCGGGTTTGATAGATCGAATTCCGACAATATATGCGGTTCAGGCAAGAGGAAGCAGTGCTATTTCAAGGGCGCTTGAAGAAGGAAGTTTCAATAAGTCTTATCACTCAAAAACTGTTGCTGATTCCATTGCCGTTGATATCCCCAGAAACGGCTATTTCGCTATCAAGTACATAAAAAAATACAGCGGCAGGTGCGTGGAGGTTGAGGATATGGAAATTATCCGCGCCCAGAAAGAGCTGGCCTCAACAACCGGGCTGTTCGCGGAACCTGCGGCATCCGCTTCGCTTGCCGGCTTTCTTAAAGTAAAGGATGAAATTCCGCAAGACTCAAAGGTGGTCCTCCTGGTGACGGGAAGCGGCCTGAAGGATATCGAAACAGCGATAAAGGGAGTAATATAGAGGTTAGCAGGGGGACTGGGATAGGCATGAAACAGCAGCTTCGTCTAGTCATTATTGGATTTCTGATTCAGCTAACTACAATGTCTTTCGGGAGATTTACCTATACACTCATACTTCCTGACATGATGAGTTCTCTGGGATTTACCACTACAAAAATGGGAATTCTCGGTATGGGTATAGTATTAGGATATACTGTACATTCATTTTTAAGTGGAAAACTTGCGCATATCATTGGTGCGGAATTAACCATTAAACTGTCTGTTTTCATGATTTCCCTCTCTCTATTTACCCTTGGATATTTTTCTCATTTCAGTATCCTTTTTGTTTCAATGATTGCTCTGGGAGCGGGAGCTGCGGGGAGCTACATTCCTCTTATATCAATTTTAAACCAGCACTTTGATAAAAAGGGTAGAATTTTCGGCATTGTATTGAGCGGCGCAGGTACCGGTATTGTGCTGTGCGGTTATTTTATTCCTATGCTGCTCGTACTTTCTGAAACATCCGGATATAGAATAAGCTGGTATGCCCTTGCGGTTATTAATTTTCTTGTATTTCTTCTATCTCTTATTTTCTTAAAGCCTCATAAAATCTTGGAAGGTGATAAGGAAAAAGAAGATCGAGAGAAGAGTATTCTACACATTTTTAAAACAAATACCCCGCTCAGAATAACAGTAATCATTTACTTTTTAACAGGGTTCTCCTACATCATCTATGCAACCTTTTTCGGCACATATTCTGTGAACGAAATCGGTTTCTCGATACGGTCAACAGGAATGATGTGGTCACTCTTTGGTATAAACTCAATATTCTCAGGATTTATATGGGGTATTCTTTCTGATAAAATTAATAAATTAAATGTTGCCATCATTTTAAGCGGATTAGTTACATTGTCGATATTTATTATCATTCCATTCAGGTTGGAAATAATCTTTTATGCTTCAACCTTTCTATTTGGTTTTTCATATATGGGCTATATCATAGTAAATGCCAGTATCATCAGTGATGAAGTGAGTAAAAAAGAAATGGCAAAGATTTACGGAGTATCAACTCTCATCCACGGATCAGGGCAGGTAATGAGTACGGCCCTTGCCGGGTTTCTCAAAGATATTACAAATACCTTTAAGGTGCCGTTGTCCCTTTCCTTTTTAATTTTCCTCATATGTGTGTTCCTGTTCCTTTTTCTAAAAAAAAAGGCTAAGAATTTATTTTAAGCCGAATAGGAGAACGCGCCGCGATTAATATTAATGACGGGAATCTTCAGGTGCATTCTTATGGAACATAGTCATTTAATCAAATTCATCAATCTTTAATGGTCCTTATTTTGTTTGAAGCACAATGAGGGCAATCCCCGGGTATGTTTTTAGTAGATACATAACCACAATTTTCACATAGAAACATTGTGATTTTATCAGCATCCTTGTTTAATCTTAGAGATTCGAGAATATTATTTAGTATAATTTCTATTGAATTATCATCCGATCGTTTGTAAGTTTCCTTAAATAATTTCTGAACCATATTTGATTGAACAAGATTATTGAATTTTTTCTCTTCCGGAATCAGGCAACCTGCTTCTCTTATGCAGTCTTCGGCCGTAATTTTGTTTGAGAGCCCCAGACATTTGAAAAAATTGGCCCTGTTTTTTAATTTTTCATTTTCTGATATAACCTGTGCTTTGATAAACATTTCCGCTTTTTTTACAAGCAATTTAGTCAAGACCTGTACAACGTCATTTTCAGGGAGAGTGGTTTCAGGGTATCGATCATAAATCAGGTAGATAGCATGGGACGGGCAGGCATCGACGCATAGTCTGCATCCATCGATACATTTGCTTACATCGATTTTTCCATCTTCAGTATCAGTGGCCCCTGTTGGACAAACATATAGACACATGCAATCCTTTGTACATAATTTTATGTTTCTTACGGCAAACATAGTATTGCCTCCCTATTTTCAAATTTAAAAAGAAACGAATCTACTGGAAGGAGCCTTGCAAACCGGGCATATATCCGGAGTATTATTTTTAATAATTACAAACCCGCATGCTTCACAGACATGAATTTTTTCGTTTTCTTTAATTATACTTTCACCAGACTTTATAAATCGTTTGATGAGGGAATTTTGAATAGATGTAACTTTTTGTCCCCAGGTTAGGGCTCTTAGAGCGCCTCTTTGTTTTAATACTTCAGATATTTTAAAACCTTCCGGGTAATTTTCCTGTAAATCCTCCTTTATTTTATCTTGAAAAACTCCGAGAATATTCTTTTGCTCTACATTTAAAATATTTTCCCTTAGCTGGTTCTTTGCCTGAATTTCAAAGGATAGCGATAGAATAGAAAATAAACTTTCTAAATGGGGCCTCTGCTGTTTCCGGGTGACTGTTGTGAAATTACTGAATATAAGGCTCAGCACATCAAAAGGAAGCTCATTTTCCTCTAAAACTTTATTTATAAGATTCATCATATTGTGGCTCTCCTCAATGCTTTCTCTATCAACTGTAACAATAGTATCACTGAAGTGTCAATAAATATCTTTTAATAATAAAAATTCCCACCCCCTTAAGGAGTACTGCTTGTTTTAAGAGTAATAAAATGGTAAGATATCTTGTGTATTAGCTCCATATCGTTTTTACCTATGTAAAAACACTTCTCGGGCCTGATTTTGATATGGGTTTTATCGGAGTATTTGGTGATTAAGATCGCTACTTGAGTGGATATAGTATTCGATTGGACGGATTGTATTACATGGAGTTGTAAAAAATGATTCTCCTTAAAGACTGCTTTTTTATTTTAACGCCTATTTTAACACCTGAAACGGATGGACATCTTGAGGGTTTTGACATACTTATCAGGGAGAATAAAATTGAAAAAATCGCGAGAGACATTGACCTTGAAAAGAACGGATCCGAAAAGTGCAAAATCATTGACTGCTCGGGCTGTGTCGTTGTCCCGGGATTTGTAAATACACATCATCATTTCTACCAGACTCTGACAAGAAACATTCCGTCTGTTCAGAACGCGAAGCTTTTTGACTGGCTTGTTTATCTCTATGAGGTGTGGAAGAATATCGATGAAGAGGCGGTCTTTTATTCCTCAATGACCGCTGTCGGAGAGCTTCTGAAAACAGGATGCACCTGTACTACGGATCATCATTACCTGTATCCCGCAGGTTTCAGGGACGATCTGATGGGGATCCAGTTTGAAGCTGCAGAGAAACTTGGTATAAGATTTTCTCCATGCCGCGGTTCAATGTCTTTAAGCAGGAAGGATGGGGGACTGCCGCCTGATTCTGTTGTACAAACAGAGGATGAAATTTTGAGGGACAGCCAGAGGGTCATAGAAAAGTATCATGATAACTCTGATTTTTCGATGGGGAAAATTATTCTTGCACCATGCAGCCCCTTTTCGGTGACTGAAGGTCTTATGATGGAGTCAGTCAGACTGGCCAGGGAATACGGGGTAAGGCTCCATACCCATCTGGCGGAGACGGCCGATGAGGTTGATTACTGTATTAAGACATACAATAGAAGGCCTCTGCGTCTGATGCAGGACCTGGGGTTTTATGGAGAGGATGTTTCCTTTGCCCACGGGATCTTTTTTAATGATGAGGAAATACAAACACTTGCTGAAACAGGGACTTCTATTGCGCACTGCCCGTCCTCGAACATGCGGCTTGGTTCCGGAATCGCAAGGGTAAGGAAGATGCTTGACGCAGGGATAAATGTTGGCCTTGCAGTGGACGGGTCTGCCTCAAATGATACTTCCGATTTTCTGGGAGAGATGCGGAACGCGATGCTGCTGCAGAGGGTGAGGTATGGTGCGGATGCTTTAAATGCCCGTGATATATTCAAAATTGCTACCCGGAACGGTGCGAGGCTGTTGAACTTTAAAAATATAGGGAAAATACAGGAAGGGTGGGCGGCGGACATTGCACTGTTCAACATAGATAAGCTGGAATATGCGGGAGCGTTGTCCGATCCGCCTGCGGCTCTTCTATTCGCGGGGATCAACCATCAGACCGAGTACACGATTGTTAACGGCAGAATCGTCGTTGATCATGGTACGCTGACTGGATTTGACGAAGACGAGATTACCCGGAATGCCAACAGGATAGCTTTTAAGCTTTTAAAATAAATTTTGTTGAACTGTCTCGTCATTTTCTTGCAATTATTTTTATTTTAATGGTATAATATTGCGTAGAAGTATTGTTGATAAAACCAATATGATTAACAAAAAAATTTAAGGAGAGGAAGTCAATGAAAAAAGGAAAAGCTTTATTTACAGTAATAGTGATTGTTGCTGTGGTTGTAATTGCGGTAGTTCTGATTTCTACTTTAAAACCGAAAAAAGAAATACCCCTGGGGTCGGAGGAGAATCCGATTATCTGGTCGTTTGTTCCGTCAGGTGAGATGGAGCGTGTTGCATCCGGAGCTCAGTCTGTGGCCGATTTACTCTACGAAGAGACTGGCCTTTACTTCGAGACAAACGTTGCTACTGAGTACGCGGGCGTCATCGAGGCTCTGGCAAGCGACCCACCGGAAGCCCATATGGCATCGCTTGCCACTTTCGCCTATGTGCTGGCCGCTGACAGGGGTGTAGTTGAAGCTGCCCTGGTTTCAGTACGGTTCGGGAGCCCCACTTACAACGGCCAGATCATTGTGAGGGCCGATAGCGGTATCAGAAAAGTTTCCGACCTGAAAGGCAGGACCTTTGGCCGGCCTGACCCGCTTTCCACCAGCGGATGGATAATCCCTATGCTTACCATGCGCGCTGCCGGTATTGACCCTGAGAGAGACCTGAGGGAAGTAGTTGACGCGGGAAGCCATGACTCTGTAGTCGCCGCGGTGTATAACGGTGATGTGGATGCCGGGGCAACTTACGTTGACGCTCGTACTCGAATTGAGAAGGATCATCCTGATGTAATGGAGAAGGTCGTTGTGATTGAGGTCACTGCGGATATTCCCAATGACGGTGTTCAGTTTGTTACATCCATGCCGAAGGAAATGCGTGATAAGATCGTGAACGCTCTTCTTAAGATCGCGGAAACCGAAGAGGGAAAAGAGGCATTGGACACAGCGTACCAGTGGGCTGCGCTTCAAAAGCAGGATGACACTTTTTATGATCCTTTCAGGCAGGTGCTTCAGGCATCAGGTCTGAGTATTGATGAGCTGCAGAAGTAAAATGTTAGAGATCAAAAACCTTACGAAGGTCTATGATGACGGGACAGTAGCTCTGCGGGACCTTAATTTCAACGTGGAGTCCGGCGAATTCCTCGTTATCATAGGTCTGAGCGGCTCAGGGAAATCTACTTTACTGCGCTGCATAAACCGGTTGATTGAGCCTACTCAGGGAAAGATCATCTGGGAAGGTATTGACATCACATCAGCGGAACCCGCGCAGCTTCGCAAGATCCGAAGGCAGATAGGGATGATCTTCCAGCATTTCAATCTGGTAAATCGGTCCAATGTTCTTACAAATGTCCTCTCAGGACGCCTGGGGTATGTAAACCCCCTGACGAGTATATACCACGGTTTTCCGGAAAAAGACCGGAAGCTGGCAATGCAGGCTCTGGAAAGGGCAGGTATAGCGGATCAGGCTAAAAAGCGGGCCGATGAATTGAGCGGCGGGCAGCAGCAGAGGGTGGGGATAGCCCGCGCTCTGATGCAGCAGCCCCGCATGATTTTAGCAGACGAGCCCGTAGCAAGTCTCGATCCTGTGCTTGCACATACCATCCTTGGATACCTGGAGAGTATGAACCAGGATGAAGGTATAACGGTTCTGTGCAGTCTGCATTATCTGGACCTGATTCAGCGTTACGCTACCCGTGTGATAGGACTCCGTGATGGTCAGATAGTCTACCGCGGCTCCCGGGAGGATATCCGGCGTATGACCGATGACGAGTTTAAAGAAATATACGGCGAAGAGGCCGTTAGAGTCAGTGCGGGGCGCACAGAAAAAGGGGTGGAGTAATGGGCGGCATATCAGGACAGGCGAAGCCCGTAAAGAGTCTTGTTTCAGGCCCTGTGGCAGGGATTGCCTCTTTTATCATACCCGGGCTGGGCCAGATTCTGGCAGGGCAATTCAGACGGGGCCTGCTTCTGTTAGGGTCCATGGGCAGTTCCATTATGCTGCTGTTCTGGCGTGCCCACCTCCTGGCGCACAGAGAGATTGGAGTTTTTGACAAGTTTGTGAAAGCGCTCAATCGGCGGCCGTTTTTTACGGGGCTGCTTATCGCATGTTCGGTGTTCCTCTGGGTGTGGAATGCCTGGGACGCGCGAAGGCAGACCAGGCCGGACCGCAGGGGCGGTTTTGGCATATTCATCCTGATAATCCTCATCTTTTTTGCTCTGGGCTGGCAGATCAGCCAGATTGACCTCTACAAGATGGTGGTTGAGCTGCCTGACGCTCTGCCTCCTCTTTCAAAAGTCCTCTGGCCATGGAAAGCTGCTGTAACCAGGGAAACAGAAGTGGTTAGCGCCGGGGCGGATATTCTTATTGGCTGTGATGATAATCCCCCTCTCCTGCCTGAGGAGGTTCCGGGCAAACCTTATTTAATGGCCGATCCGACATGCGGGGAGCTTTCCCGCATGGACGAGAGCAACCAGGTTGTGAAGGGTTCTACTCTCACGCTTACAGGCAGGGGATTTGCCCCCAATACAGAAACCCAGATATGGTGGGCAGATTCCATGGGCAATGAATTCCGGCCCCGGCAGGAAAGAGAATACGTCACAGTTCACACTGATGAAAATGGAGCCTTTAAATTAAAACTTATCATGCCGTACAGGCTAATTCCTCCGAGCGCCGAGGGGCAGCAGATACACCGTGTTGAAGCCCGGCAGATATCGGCTGTGGGTAATCTTATTATCGCCGACCCCCTGAAGCTTACTCTCGGGCGAATGGCTGAAACCATATTTATGGGAATGATGGCAACGTTCTTCGGAATCCTGTTCGCAGTACCTATCAGTTTTCTGGCGGCACGCAATTTAATGGCAGGGTCCTGGATAACGATGTCCATCTATTATTTAACCCGCACCATACTGAACATCATCCGTGCAATTGAACCTCTGATCTGGGCACTTATCGCAGTTGTTTGGGTGGGGCTCGGGCCCTTTGCGGGTATCATCGCCTTGACGATCCACTCAATTGCTTCGCTTGGAAAGCTCTACTCAGAGGCAATAGAAAACATTGATCCGGGCCCCATAGAAGCTATACAGGCCACAGGAGCAACGTGGCTTCAGACCATTATGTACGCTGTGGTACCGCAGATGGTACCGCCTTTTGTTTCCTTCTCAATCTACAGGTGGGATATAAACGTTCGTATGTCCACTATCATCGGCCTTGTGGGCGGCGGCGGTATAGGTTTTCTGCTTGTTCAGTATATCCGGCTGCTTGACTACCGGTCCGCGGGTATTGCAGTCTGGTTTATCGCCATCACAGTCGCAATGCTGGATTATGTGAGCTCAGAAATAAGGCAGCGTTTCGTGTAGAGAATAAAAAATGATTGAAAAGATCATAAAAAGAGACGGGCGAATAGTCCCCTTTAACAGGGAAAAGATAACTCTGGCTATCCTTTCTGCTGCGATATCGGTTGGCGGCCGTGACCGCCTGGCTGCAGAAAGGGTCACAGAAGATGTAATAGGAAGGCTGGAATACAGGGAGCACCCGGAAAGTTACCCGTCTGTTGAAGAAGTCCAGGATATAGTTGAGAAGAGTCTGATTGAGCAGGGGCACGCCAGGACCGCCAAGGCATATATAATTTACCGGTATGAACACGCGCTGAAAAGGGCTGGAAAAGAGAGCATTACCTATTCTTCGGAAAACATACCCTATAAGAAACTCTGGTTTTCCCTGGCCTGGGGAGTGGATAACGGTTGTGTACTTTTAAAACAGGTACAACAGATTATTGAGGAGGGCCGGTACCAGGAGCTGGTCAGGGCCTCTGAAGAGTTTTACCAGGGAGAACTGAATAACGCGGTACAGTTGATTCTCGACAGGATCAATGATATTAAGATTATTATTGTGTCAGGTCCATCCTCTTCGGGTAAAACCACCACAACCATCAAGATTGGTGAGAGGCTTAAAAAAGATGGGTATTCGCTTGTTACTCTGAATGTGGATAATTACTACTTCGACCTGAAAGACCAGCTCCGCGATACGTTAGGTGATTATGATTATGAGACCCCCCAGGCCATAGACCTTGAACTGTTAAGCCGGCACCTGAGGGCGCTTTTAGCAGGAGAAACAGTTCAGATTCCTTACTATAATTTTAAGACCGGAAACAGGGAAGGAATCTCAAAAGAAATGGTGCTTGGTGAAAAGGACATTCTTCTTATCGATTCCCTTCATGGAATGTTCGAGGAAATGACCGCCGGGATAGATGAGGAGAAGAAATTTAAACTCTATATAGAAACCCTGTCCCAGGTTAAAGATAGTGAAGGCAGGTTTATCCGGTGGGCCGATATTCGAATGCTCCGCCGGATGGTGAGGGATATGCAGTACAGAAACTACAGCCCGAAGCAGACTTTAGTTCACTGGCATTACGTTCGCCGTTCAGAGCTGAGGTATATTATATCACGTATTTCAAAGGCTCATTTTATTGTAAACAGCTTCCTCCCCTATGAGCTCCCCCTGATGAAGCACCGCCTGGGCGGTTTCTTTCCACAGTTTATTAACGAGTTTAAAGATTATCAGGACCGGGAGGATGCTTTCAGAAGGGCTCAAAGAGTTCAGGGGATATTCAATGAAATTCCTGCCTGGGCGGATGAGAGTGTTGTTCCCAAATCTTCACTGCTGAGGGAGTTTATCGGCGGAAGCGGGTATTCGTACTAGGGAATTTATCGGCGGGAGCGGGTATTCGTACTATCCGTGCTTGCTGCTTAAATTAAAGGTTTAATCTGAAGCCATGGGTCAAAAGAATAGATTTGATATACTGATACTTATAGCAAGACCTGCTGCCGGTAAAAGCGAACTAATCGATTATCTTAAAAAGGTGCCGGTACGTGAACGGGAGAGGCGTTTTCATGTCGGCGAGTTTGAAGAAATCGATGATTTTCCTATGCTCTGGGCCTGGTTTGAGGAGGATAAAATACTCGCTGATATGGGAAAAGATCGTCTGCACACAACCCCTGACGGCTATTTCAAGCACAGCTATTTGTGGGACCTTCTCATTCGACGGATTTGCCTTGAGTATGAAAAACGCTTGAAGAAAAACCCTTCTTATCATGACCGTGTTACCACAATTATTGAATTTGCCCGGGGAGTCGAGCAGGGCGGGTTTTCCCGTGCATTCCAGCATCTGAGTAAAGATGTCCGAATGCGCTCCGCAGCATTGTATATAGACGTTTCGTACAAAGAATCAGTTCGTAAAAACAGGAGGCGTTTTAATCCGGATGCTCCGGACAGCATACTTGAGCACAGTCTTCCGGATAGTCATATGGAGTTCCTTTACAGGAAGAGCGATTGGGAGTCTTTCTCTTCAACTGATCCTGAGTATCTTGCTGCCCATGGGGTAAGGATACCCTACGCGGTGCTGGAGAATGAGGACGATGTAACAACGAAACAGGGAGAGGCTCTGGGCAGGCGGCTGGAAGAAACACTGGCAAGTTTATGGTCGTTTTACAAAAAACGGGAAAACTGAACCCCGGATTGTTTTAGTATGATGGGATGTTTCAGCGTTCGGGGAAAATACTAATTTTACCTTATCATACGAGTTCTTAAATTAATGCTTTAAAGAAATATTATTTTCAGGCACTTGCTTGTCTCAACCGGCTGGCTATTAAGCCGGATAGAACCGCGATATCTTCCAGCGGTAAGAAATTAATTATATCGTCTCTGTAGAGGATATTTGCTTCAGGCGGAAACTCATCATCCTCGCGGTACATAACGACCACCACTTCTAACTCCGGGAAAACATTCAATTTCACAGAAACATCACCGTAATCAGTCTTTCTTCCCCCTATCTTCTCAGCGGCTTCAATTATTTTTTGAATATTACTGCCGAATTTTCTGACTATTTGACCAGGCCCGCGTTTTCTATATGTTGAATTATAAAAAAAAGCGCCGGGTAAATTCTTAAAACTTACATATTCCCCTTTTGTGGAATGATCTTTCAACGTTGTCAGATAATGTAAAATAAGAATATGTTCATAGATTGAGAGAGTTGGTGGCTGAAATACCACCCTGGGCATTTGAATTGTATATTCCTCATTGAAAAAAGGAACAATAATATCGCTTCCTTTCAGGCTGGTACCGCATATCCTGCAGATTTGATCGAGGTCACTGGTACGCAGTATTTCGGCCGCTTTGTTAAATGACGCTTCATATATATTTTGTCCCTGCTTCTTCTCGTTTTGTTTCATTGTCCACCTCACTGTAAGATTCCTGACCCGTATGTTCCGCTTACCCTATAAATTAATAACAACCTGCATATTTTCCATAAAAGCAGTTGTGTTTTTATAATATCAATATATAATTATTTATGGTTTTATCTATTAATATTTGGGTATTTTGTACCAGCATTCTCCGGTATTTTAATACCGGCTTTATTGCTACAATACTAATAATTAGGTATAAACCATAGGCGAGAAATAAATCTCATAATGATTGATAAGTTTACTTGCCTATTACTAAAACAAATTAAACATAATTTTGCAATTTCACTTCTAATCTTGTCAAATATTTAGTGAAAAATATCTATATTCTGTGGCTTAACATCCGCTGTAAACCAATAATCAGTATGACAGAGTGATGTTAAATCGATTATATATAGCACGGGTTCAAGCAATATTGGACCTTGAAATTAATCTTAATGTTTTAAAAGAGACAATAGAGGACCATAAAGTAGATCATATCCTTTCCAATGCCTTTGGCTTTGGCGGACAGAATGCATCTAAAATAATTTCGAATAAAAGTTGCAGAGTAATAACATAAAAAGACTTATTTAAGAGGAAGAAAATGGGTTTCAAGAAACTAATAATAATTTTGTTAATTTTCTCATTCTGCCTGACAGCCCGGATTTCTATAACAGATTCAGGGTTAACTGATAAAAAAGAAGTCGATAGGGGTCAGGATAAAGAAATTATGGCAATGAGAACTCCGGCTTACACGTCCGGGACAGAAGAAGTACCCGCTGTATCTGCCGGAGAGCCTGAAGGGGTGGAGGCTGCAGAAGAAGAGGTCGCTGTGGTTCCGGTAGAAGAGCAGGAGGAGGCTGCAGAAGAAGAGGTCGCTGTGGTTCCGGTAGAAGAGCAGGAGGAGATTGTAAAAGAAGAGGTTCCGGTTGTTCCTGTTGAAGAAGCGGAGATGGTAGTAGAGGAAGGGGCACCTGCTGTTCCTGCCGGAGAGCCTGAAGGGGAAGAGGCTGCAGAAGAAGAGGAAGATATTAAAGATGGGGTTTCTGTAGCTTCTATTGGAGAGCTTGAGGAATTGCTGTTTCAAGAAGAAATACCCGATGAGGAAGAGGCACAGCCAACCGCGGGTAGAAGACCTGAATCTTTAATTCCGGAAGAGTTTAGGGTAGGCAGGTACATGAAACTCCTGACCCTGGAACAAAAGATCGGCCAGCGGTTTATAATCAACATAGAAGAAAGTGAACTAACAGATCAAATAACCAGCCTCATCCAGGATGAATACGCGGGTGGAATAATACTCTACTCCTGGAATGTGAAGCATCCTGAGCAGGTAAAAAGATTGACACGTGAGATTCAGCAGAAAGCCCTTGAAAACAACCCGCCTGTTAACCTTTTTATCTGCGTGGATCAGGAAGGAGGAAGGG